>DAOVQR010000079.1 GCA_030628575.1 bacterium | reverse complement strand
TGATTTAAAATTTAAAATTGGTAATTTAAAATTGTTTTACATTTTACACTTCATCAATCAATCAATATCAGTAATTAATTAAAGAAAGATATATATATGACAAGAGTTAAACGTGGTGTCACAACTAAAAAAACTCATAAAAAAGTATTAAAGCAGGCCAAAGGATATAAATTAGGCAGAAAAAAACTCATTAAACAAGCTCGTGAAGCAGTTTATAAAGCTGGCGAGTACGCCTACAAGCATCGAAAAACCAAAAAACGTGATATGCGCCGACTTTGGATTATTCGCATCAATGCCGGCTGTCATGCCAACGGCATTAAATATTCCGTTTTTATCAAAAAATTGAGCGATAAAAAAATAGAACTAGATAGAAAAATCCTGGCAGATTTGGCGATGAATGAACCAGAGGAATTTAAGAAGATTGTGGAGAAAGTGAAAAACTAAAATACGCCATTAGTTTAAATATTTATTAATATTATGCAAGAAAAATTAAAAAATTTTGTTAACAAAATAAAATCTGAAAAAGATTCCAATAATTTAAATACTTACGATGAGGCAACAACTAAACAAACAATAGTATTGCCCATTCTAAATTTCTTGGGTTGGGATATATTTGATATTGAAGACGTTCAACCTGAATATCCAGTTGATCCTCGAAATAGTAATGAAAAAGTGGATTATGCTTTAGCAAAAAATACAGATAGTATGGTTTTTGTTGAAGTTAAAGCAATCAGTAATGATAATGGTTTGGAAAATTATGAAAAACAAATTTGTAATTATTGTTTTAATAACAGTGTTACTATGGGCATTTTAACAAATGGTATTTCTTGGTGGTTTTATTTAACAAGAGAAAAAGGACCTTGGACTGAGAGAAAGTTTTACTCTATTGATTTAATACAACAAGACACAGATATAATTGTTTCAAAATTTATTGATTTATTATCTAAACAAAATATTATATCTGGTAGTACTGAAATAAATGCAAAAAAGATACACAAATCAAATCAAAAAAATCAAATCATTAAAAAATCAATACCTAAAGCATGGAATAATTTGATTTCTTCTAAAAATGATAAATTTATGGATATGTTCAATGATACATTGGAAAAGATCAGTGGTTATCGCGCAGAACCCGAAAAATTGACACAATTTTTAGAAGAAAATAAAAATAAGTTGTTAATTTCCGAAAAACCTACTTTCCAAACAACAGCACGAATTAAAAAATTTGATAATAATTCGCAATTTAGAAAACAAAAAAATAACAATTACATAAAAACAGGTTTTACCGGAAAAAACATCAAAGCTTTCATATTTAATAACAAAAGATACGAAGTCAGATCATGGATACAACTTTTATTGAAACTCTGTGAAGAAATTAACAATTTGCATAAGAATGATTTTGATAGGGTTTATAAATTAAAAGGCACAAAAAGACTTTATTTTAGTAAAAATCCTAATGAATTAAAAATTCCTAAAAAAGTAAATGGAACTAATATATTTGTCGAAGCACATTTTAGCGCAAAAGATATTGATAAGTTATGTAGAAATATCATAAGTTTATTTGGATATAATAAAAATAGTTTAAAAATAGAATCGAGTTAGATAAAATTGTTAAATTTTATATATTTTTTAGATATTTTAATATACTTGTTTCATTCTAAAATCAGCTAATATGTATTAAAAACAAAACTTATGTAATTAAAACTCTTCTAGAAAAATACAACAATAAAATCAAAAGAAATTTTATTGTTGTAACAGAAGATAAAATCCGAATAAAAAAGTTATAATAAATGACACAAATAATAATACATTTCGTTCCACTTCGGAAGTGGAACTATATCTACTCCGTTTTTAATAGTTGGTGTAAATACATTATCACGCCTATAACAATGAAAACATCGGCTAAATTAAATGTAGGCCAAAATGATAAAAATCCTGGTAATTTAATATAATCTATTACGTGGCCGTAAATTAATCGATCTAAAATATTAGATAAAGCCCCAGCAATAATAAGAGCAGCTGGTAGCTGGTAGCTGGTAGCTGGTAGCTTGGTTTTAGAAATCAGCCATATTAATAAAATCAATCCGATAATGATAAGTAAATACTTTAGCCATGGATTTTCCACAAAACCAAAAATTACTCCGCTGTTTGCAAAAATTAAATATGGATGGTATTGAACCATCCACCATTTAACCGCTTGATCAATAATAATAAATATTATTGAGAATATTAATAGTTTCAGATATTTATTAGATAGATTCATTTATATTATTTATTCTTCATTCGTGATATTTGCCTGCCCGCAATGCAAAGCATAGCTTTGGTAGGCGGGTATAATTAGTATATTAGTGGTGTTTTTTTGTCTGTTCACCACTATCAGCAACACATGTCCTAGCAGAGGGAATAATCTTTAATCGGCCTTTTTCAATTGGATTTTTACATATTTCACAAATACCATATTTGTTTTTTTCAATTTTTGCTAAGGCATCATTAACATCTTTTAACTCACCTTTTAATCTCTTAGCAATCCCCTTGCGTTTAGTAAATTCTGCCACTTCAGAAGCATTTGCTTCTTCTGTGTCGCCATATTGAGGAAACTTATTATCTATTTCTGCCTGTTTTTCTAATCGTTTTTTTTCTGCCAATAATAAACTTTTCTGTTTCGACAGAAATAATTTATCCTGAATTTTTTTGATGAATTTCTTTATCATTTTCTCCCTTTCTTATTTTTATCATATAATATCATATAAAAAAATGCAACCACTGAAATAATAAATATAATTAGACCAATAATCTGCCCTAATCTTAAAACTCCGATATGATATGAATAATCCCGAAAATAGTCCGTTGCTACCCTAACTATTCCATAAAATCCAAAAATAACCCAAAATAATATGCCGGGTTTAATGTTTTTATATTTATAAAAACTGTATATAAATAATAATGCGATGAATGTTATTAATGATTCGATTAAAACAATAGGAATTCTACCACTAAATGCAATAAATGAATCTGATAATATGCCTGGATTTCCACCTGAAAGATAACCTCCGATACGCCAGATGCTTGATCCCAATAAAAATGATATTGCTGCAATATCAAGCCATTTATATGAATCTTTATTAAATACAATTATAAAAGCAATTAAACCGCCAATAATGCCGCCATATGAAGTCAAACCGCCATTCCAAATAAAAAATATTTCCTGCCATACATTAAATTGATAGTTATAAACAATAAAATAACTGATCCTTGATATAATTAAACCCGATATAAAAACAATTAATACTTTATCAAATAAATCTTTATTGTCTAGTTTCTTCATTTTAGATAATTTATACATCAAAAAATACACTGCAATCACTGAAATTGCCGCAAACAAACCATAACTATAAAAATTTATTTTTCCGATAGAAAATAATATTGGGTACATGATAATAAATGTAGAATGCAAATTTCAAAATGCAAAATTAATATCTAAAAACCTGATATAGTGGTTTCATTCTAAAATCAGCTAAAGTTGTCATGCTGAATTTATTTCAGCATCAGAATGACAGAAGGAATTAAATTCAGCATGAAACCACTATATCAGTATAATTTAATTGTCAAAAGATTCAAGTTTTGATATATTATTAATTGATAACCCGGTAATACAACCCATGTAGTAGAATTCTGTTCACTACGGGGTATGCTTTCAATATTTATTCGTAGCATTAGTTATATTATTTGTAGATTGGCATCATTACTATGAAAGAATCACTATCGGCAATTTTTGAAATTATCAAAACTGTGGTATTTGTACTTATCACGGCTTTTTTAATTCGTACGTTTTTATTCCAACCTTTTGTCGTTGAAGGAAATAGCATGGAACCTAATATGCATAGTAATCAATATTTAATTGTTGATAAACTTTCATATCGATTAAAAAATCCCCAAAGAGGCGAAGTTGTGGTTTTTGCTGCTCCCGATATAGCAGGAGTTGATTACATCAAAAGAATTATTGGTCTCCCTGGCGAAACTGTAAAAATTACTGGTGATAAAATATATATTGATAATAAATCAGTAGACGAAAAATATTTACCCGATGATTATCACACATATATCACTAATGATAAAGATACGACATTAGAAACTAAATTAGGACCAAATGAATATTTTATGATGGGTGATAATCGTCAGCATTCACATGATTCACGATCTGTTGGCTCAGTTAATAAAAAAGAAATAGTGGGTCGAGCGTGGCTGTCATTATATCCATTCAATTCAATTGGGAAAATTTTTGTACCGAGTTTTAGTAATTGAAAATAGAAGCAGAAAAACCCCAGTATAATTCCTTACTGCAAAACGAATTACATTCTGTTATTGCAGTAGCGTCATATACGGGGCACGGCGTTGATAGTAACGCTGATAAACGCGGAAAGCGATACTATAGACATAACATTCCTAAATCGGATTATATTATCTGTCATTGCGAGCGAAG
>DAOVQR010000084.1 GCA_030628575.1 bacterium | reverse complement strand
TTGATCCAAATAATTTAAATATCTGAAAAGTAATCCAAGTAAAGAAAATATAACCGGGATGAAAGGGTGCATGTCCGGTGGAAAGCGCCTCTTTTAATGTGGGGAGCTCACTCCGCCAAATATATTGAGTTGAATCAAAAAAGTCAATTGAACCATTTAAAAGAAATAATCTTGATGCTAAAACCACAATAAACAATATTGCAGGAATATAAAAATTGGGGGTTTTAAATAGTTTTTGTAATAATTTTTTATTAAACATAAATATCTTTCATCATAATATTAATCAGCGTTATTTTGCGTTATTATCAACGTTGTTCTGTTTCTACTCCACATAATAAACATACAGAGAATTTCCTAATCTATCAACGGGTTCAATGTTTTTCAACCAAGCAAAACCTGTCATATCATCTTCTAATTTATTTACATAACCTAATGGTACTGCTAAATGTTGTACGCTAATTGCCACATACCCATGAACTTCATCTTGATTAAATGGATACTGCATTTTTGTATAATTTATTCCATAATAATCAGGATCAGTATTACCAAAATAAGCTAAATTAATTCTATCAATATTATTTTCATCCATATACTTTTTCAATCTTTTCAGATCCTGTCCCCAATCAATATTAGAATCAACTAAATATTTATAGCCATTTTTTGGACCGCCTATTAACTCATTAAAATATGTTAATTGATAGGGAGTAATTATTATAAATGAAATGAAATACCAAACGCAACAAACGGCAAGAATAATTTTGATCCATAAATGTTTGATAATTGAAGGTTGCACTAAAAATCCAATAGCTAAAAAAATAAATGGATATATCGGCAAAGCATATCGTAGGCCAATATTAATTTTACTACCTAGTAAAATTATAAATAAAACAATTGGGGGAATAATTAATACTAAATTTTCTTTCCAATCTTTAAATTTAGCAATTATCCAAAACGTTATTGAAATAATGAAAAGTATAATTGTAGCTACAGGAGTTTTTATCAAAAATGCCAAAATATAATAATACCACCAGCCGGATTTGGAATAATTGCCAAACAAATATGATAGTCCCCCCTTAGTAGAACGAAATGCTTGCCAACTAGCTCCTTCGTAGTATATCTTTAAACTACTTCCCCATAAGTAATAAAATAATGTAATAACCAATAAACTCAGAACTCCGGCTAAAATAAAGTGAATAATAAATTTTAATATTTCTTTTTTGTTTTGAAACGATTTAATAATAAAAATCAGCAATATTATGGGCGCTAAAATAAGTGCTGAAAACTTGGCGAGTATGGCAGCAGAAAAAAATAAGGTAGTTATTAATAAATTTTTCCAAGATGGGTTTTTAAAATAAAAATATAATGATATTACGGTTAGAAAAAAGAAAAAAGTTAATAAAAAATCATTAGTTGCTAAATGACCGTGAGCAATAATATTGGGAGACAAAGAATAAAAAAACAATGACAATAAACCGGCCCTTGGGGAATTAAAAATATAACTGGAAAAACAGAAAATCACTATACCAAGAATTATTGTCAAAATAACAATTGACAAACGACCGTAAAAAATCATCTTATCTGCATCATTTTCAGAATTATATAAAAATTCATGGGCTAATTCATACTGCTCGCCTTGTTGTTTGAGACATTGAACGGCTTGATCTGAAATATTCGGTTTTAAAAATATTATCGGTAATCCAATTATGTATTTGAATAGCGGCGGGTGTTCCAGATTGATAATATCACCCTGATATTTATATTGAACATATCCTGCAGAAATATAAACGCCTTCATCTGCAGTTAAAGAATCCTCTTTGGCACTGACAATCAAAATTAATGCCATAACAAATAAAAGTAAAATAACAGAGATTGTTATCCAATTTTTTTTAATAAAGTTCATCATGGGTTCTTTATATCTTTACTAACAACTGCTAATGCAATAATTAACCACCATATTATTGCTAAATCATTTTTCCAATATGGCGTATCAATAAGTCCATAGGCAATTATGGTAATCATAACTATTGCTAGAATAGTTGTTAAATGATTATGTTTTAGACACTCTTTGAAAAACAAATATAAAAGCCAAATAAAGGCAATTAAACCTAAGATTCCAAGATTTACCCAGATATTTAAAAATATATTATGAGGTGTCAATGCAAAAGGTGCAATATACTCAGGGTAGTTTATTCTATCGGAAGTTAATTGGGTAAAATAATTTTGGTAATTGCCGATTCCAACACCTAAAAGATAATTCGATTTTAATATCTCTCTCGTAGTTTTATATATTTCCCAGCGAATATTGTTAGAAGTTATTATCCGACTGCCTTCTTCGGGCGACAGTGTATAATCAGGTTTTATAACTTGATATGAAAATAGGGCACCTAGAAAAACCAAACCAAAAATTACTACTTTCAGCCACAATTTTGGTTTAATGTAATTCCAATATCTATAAACAATTAATATAAATAATCCAACTATTACTGCTCCTATAGCAGCTCTTGACCCAGTTAAATACAATCCGATTGCACAAATCAAAAATGCAATATCGTAAATTATCGATTGCTTAAATTTAATTTTTTTATCATTTACTATCTGGTAGCCGGTAATTAATACTAAAATTGGCGCAAGATATAAGCCCAAATAATTTGCCGATGCGCCCTCCCAAAATTTATAAAAGCTTAATATACGACCGTCAAATGTATAATCTCCGGTTATTTTTTGATAAATTGCATAAAGCGATATAACAACTCCACTGGCAATTAGGGCTTTAATAAGCAAATCAACATCTTTTTTTGATTTAACAATACTGATGATTATAAAAAATAATATAATTGGATCAATAATATATGCTTTAAAAAGACCGAGTGCAACACGTTTATCTGGACTAATGATGATCGATATGATTCCGGCGACGACAAACAAACTAATTGGTATTAGCCAAGATTTGTATTTTGATAGAAATTTGATAACATCCTGTAATCCTTGTTTTTTAATAAAAAAATAATTAATTATACAATATACGGCCGCAATATAAATAAGAATTTCCAACATGGTTGTTGGTATACCAAAAATAGAAAATTTAATTAAATAACTCGGCAGGGCAAATACAATTAATGCAAGTAAATATATCATAATTAAAACCCTTTATTATTTTTATTGTTTTTTATATTCAAAAGGTAAAATTTCTTCTTTTATTAAAAGTCGCGAAAGTGTAGCATATCTTTGTAGGGCTGAACTTGGATTATGGGCAAAACCAATATATTCAAGATTTTTCTTCAATGCTTTAACTTTTTCAATTGCTGGAATTAAACCGTATCAGAAGAAATCAAAACCGCAGTATTATATTGTTTTTCATAAGCACCTACAAGTAAATCTACTGCCAAATTAACATCAACTCCTTTTTCATGATAAACACCGCTACTTTTCATTAAATGCCCTCGCTTGATTATAAACCTTTGTGATTCTAAATGAGAAAATAATTTTTGTTGTTCTTTACGTAATGCTTGTCCTTTTTTATTATTTGGTTTTGCCCGTACAACACCAACATAATAACCTAAATAAACAATTTCTCTATCTCTTGCTAACCATTTTGCCAATCCTCGATAATCAAATTGACCTATGTTTTTAATACCAATTTCAGAATCGCGTAATTTGTAAAAGAAATTACTGCCATCAATAAATACTGCAATTTTGTCTTTAAATTTCATAGTTCCTCCTTAGTATATAAAAACCCGCTGTGCAAAGCAGAGCGGGTGTTTTTAGCTATTTTAAATATACACAAGAATATCCTGCTTGTCAATATTTCTATAAATTGTGGATAAACTATTAATTTCATATAATATTTTTTAATTTGTTTCAATAAAACCATTACTACCTTCTTATAAATTATTCTCTCTTTTGATTTTTTAGCTTTTTAAATTTCTTTTCCCATCTTTGTTCCCATCTTTTTTCTGCTTCAATAAGAACTTTTTTCTTAATCTCACTTCGCTCTTTTTCATTCTGAATTCGGAATTGATCAATTTTTTTTAACGTATTTTTTTGAATTTTCTTTGCTTCATTTCTGGCTTGGTTAAGCTCTTCAGCTATTTCATCTATATTTTTTACTTGTTTTTCCAAACGATTGCTAACATCTAACATAAGAATTATCTTATCAAAATAATGATAAAGTTTAGGTAAAATAATAAAACCAATCAATAAAATTATTGCTAAATTAAAAAATGATTTATTAACTAAAGTAAGGTTTGAATT
>DAOVQR010000074.1 GCA_030628575.1 bacterium | reverse complement strand
TATTTGTTATTTTGCTTTCTGATCTTTGTATTGTGAAAGTATTGATACTAATCCTCTTAAATTTCCAGCTAAAACATTTACCATTCCAGATATTGGTGCACTTAAACTTCCAACTACTTTGACATAAAGTTCTTCTCGACCAGGAAGTTTTGCTAATTCCAATATCTTAGATTCATCAATATACTCTGCGTTAACAACTCCGCCAATCAACTTAACTGCTTTGTTATTACGTGAAAAATTATATACAATCTTTGAGGGCTGTATTTCATCTTCACTAGAAAAAGCCAAAGCGATTGTTTTTCCTTTTGCTTCGTCTAAACCAAAATCAAAATTTGCTTCTTTTGCGGCTCTGGTTAAAAGCGTATTTTTTACAACCTTACATCCAACTTTTCCTTCACGTAATTTACTCCTAAGTTCCGTTGCATCATTAACGGATAAACCTTGCAATTGCACAAAAGTAACACTTTTAGAATCTTTTAAAATCTGACTCATCCATTTAACTAACTCAAATTTTTGTTGTTTTGATAAAACCATAATTTATCCTACAAATTTACTGATATTTATACAAATGCACTTTATCTTCATTTTGCGCTTTTACAACATAAAGAAATCTACGGTTTTCCGTAGACATAATCAGTTTTGAGTAAGAGCTAGAGTTCTGAGTTAAATACAAAATTATTTTTACTCAAACCTCTTACTCTATCTCTTAACTTACTGACCCTCGACAGGATTTATATCTTTCGAATACCTGTTGTCTACGGAACTTATATTTATAATATACTATCAATTATATTTGTCAAGCGACTACTATCAATTATTTTTTACACCTAATTTTTTCTTGGTTACTCCAATAATTTCATCAATAATTTCCATTTCGTCTCTTTGCCCATCAATAATGTAAACATTTTTATCTTTTTTTGCTAACTTTTTATACATCTTCAATATACTTTCTAGTTCTTTTTCGTCCTTATACATTTCTAAACCATATTCACTTTTTTTTATCCTTAATACGCATAGTTTCGGATCAACATCAATAATAAAAGTTAAATCAGGTTCAATAAATAATCTGTTAATTTCTTCCAACCATTTTATATCTTTTATCCGAAAGGAGCCATAGGCAATACTAGACAACTTATATCGATCTATGATGACAATTTTTCCCGAGCCCAATTGAGATTTTATTTCAGTTGATAAATGCTTTGATCTATCAGCGGCAAATAATAACTGGCGTGTCACAGCATTAGCATACCAATTGCCAGTAAGGCCTGCTCTTAATAATCCTCCTATCAAACTATTGCTTGGTTCTTTAGTTAAATGGGTTCTATAACCTTCTTTTTTCAGTATTCCATTCAAAAGTGAAGCTTGAACTGAAGAACCTGAACCATCCAAACCTTCAAAAGCAATAAATAGTCCACTATGTTTTTTAAGCATCTATTCTCCTACTCAGAATTCAATCTTTACACTCGGTCCCATTGTAGCACAAATCGTTATTGACTGCAACTTATCTTTACCAATTTTTGCTAATAGTGCTTTATAATTATCAATTAGTTTTTGTTTATCATAGGAAACTTTGCCAATCATCATATGAATTATACCGCTCTTGTCTGATTTATATTCAATTCTGCCAGATTGAATCTTCTTCATAGTTACTTTAGGATCAGTTGTAATAGTGCCCGATTTTGGATTTGGCATTTTACCACTTGGGCCTAAAATTTTGGCTAAACGGGCTATTTTTGGCATCATTTCAGGAGTTGCTAAAAGCACGTCGAAATCAGTACTTTTATCCTTTTGAATTTTTTTAATTAGAACATCATCTAAAACAGCAACTTTTATTTTTTTGCCAGTACTATAAGGCATTTCAATAAGCCCTCTAATTATTTCTATTCTTTTCCCTTTTCCTGCTTTTTTAGCAGTTAATCTATAATGAGCTTCAACTGAACTATCAAATTTAGTAAATGCCGTTTTTTTAACCAGTTCTATTGCTTCATCAATGGAATATTTTTTTGTTACATCTACTAATTTCTTCGCTTCTTGATATTTTTTACTTCTAACTTTAGGTTTTTTGAGTTTTTTATCTACCTTTGTTTTCTTTGATGTTGATTTTGAATGTTTTTTTGCAGACGCTAAATCGCCAAACGATTTACTTTGTTCGTCGCGCAAAACCGCTGAACTTTTGCGTTTTTGCTTGCCCCGTACTGAGCTTTGCTCTAGTACTTGGGGCTCCTTTTGCGTTTTTGCGACTGCAGGTTTTTCATTCTTTTCAGTCATTCCTTCTTTTACCTTCTTAATCATTTCTAATTGTTTGTCAGCTTCTGCCAACATCTCTTCCTCAGAAACTTTTTTAACTTTTTGCTCTCCCATGGTAACCTTTCCACTAGAGAATAATTTTAACTCTAGTTCTGTGGTATTAATGACACTTTGATGCGTCTCCCACAATTTATTAACTCAAAGCGTAAAACGTAAAATAACAATGTAAAAATCAAAATAATAAAATTGTATTTTAAATTTTTAGCTGTTGTTTTGCACTTTACATTTTTAGTTTTTAACTTACATTCACTGTTTCTTCTTTTATTCCTTTGAATATTGATGATACTACTAATTCAGCTGTTTTGTCAATTGAATTTCTGATAATTTGATCTTCATTTTTGCTGAATTTTTCTAATACATATTTTTCTGCAGGAATATTACTTGTTACTTGTTGCTTGCTTCGCCCCGTAGTGAACTCTGCTCTACTACTGGGGTCGCTTGTTGTTATTCTACTTGTTACTTGTCGCTTGTTACTTGTTACTATTCTATTTGATCCAACACCCACTCTAAATCTTACAAATTCCTGTGTTCCTAAATGCTGGATGATAGATTTTAATCCATTATGTCCCCCATCTGAACCTGATTTTCTTACCCTAATCTGTCCTAAATCCAGATTAATATCATCACAAATCATCCAAATATCTTTATCATTAATTTTATAATAATCAATTATTTTCTTAACCACCTCCCCCGAATTATTCATATATGTTTGAGATTTTGCTAGAATAATTTTTTCTCCATCAAACTCTCTCATTAAAATCTCTGCATTAAATTTTCTATCTAATTTAAAGTTTTGAATTTTTAGTTGTTGTTTTACGCTTTGCTCTTTGCATTTTACGTTTATTTGATCAACGACCAAATAACCCACATTATGACGTGTTTTTTTATACTTCTTTCCTGGATTTCCTAATCCAACAATCAAAATCATATTAATTTTTCTTTCTTAATTTATAATATTTATAAATATAGCTCCAAAAAATGATTATAGAAGGTAAACTTAAATAGCCAATAATTTTAGCAATAGCATCCATTCGATCATCGTTCAAAAAACATCTATTCATTTCACAACAAAGACAATTAGTCATTAAATCTTGTACCATAAAAGTATATACAATTAAAATACAAATTGTAGTAATTATAATTATTATAAAAAATAATATATTAAAAATCGAAATAATTTTTTTATACATTTTAGTTGAATTTATTTCAATTTTCATATTAATTCCAATTTTTACAATTTGTTAATTTCACTTCTAATACAGCATCATCATATTTATTCTCTTCGACTATTTTCTGGTTCACGTCACCAATAATAACTTTTTGTTCAATTAATGTTTTCTCATCTTTTTTTACACCAACTAAATATTCTCCCTGTCTAACTTGAGGTAAGCAAACTCCTTCTTTAGCAACTTTTGAATCACCAAACGTAATAATACCATCTGTAACATTTGTATTAATTGCAATATCTTGTTTTTCAGAATTTAGATACCAATATCCGCCTACAAAATAACCAATGGTTAATAACACACAGATAATCGCAAATAATATTGGGTTTTTATTAATCCATTTCATCATTAATAATTTGAATTTAAAAATTGAATAAAAATTTATAATTTAAAATTGTTTTTTCTACATTCCCGGTAAATTCATGCCCATATCTTTCATAACACCTTTGGTTTTTTCTGCTGCTACAGCTTGAGCTCGTGACAGGGCTTCAGCAATTGTTTTCTGTAGGGCTTGTTCTAAATTTCTCTTATCTACCTGCTGCGCTTCATCAGATAACTCAACTTTTTTGATATGCATCTCTCCATTAACAACAATTGAAACTAAACCATCATTGCTTTTTGCCTCAATTTCTGTATTTTTAAGTTCTTTTTGCACTTGACGTGCTTTCCAAAGCATTTTCCCTTGATCTAATAAACCCATCTTATTCCTTCCATCCTTAAAAAAGGATTTCAGTCATAAATGCAAAATGCAAAATGACAGTGTAAAATTTAAAATTTTTATTATTCAGTTTTGAATTTTTAGTTGTTGATTTACATTTTTACTTTTTAGTTTTTAGTTTTCTTCAAGTATTCTATCATAAATTGATTGAGTTGTCCATTTAAAACCACTTCTGGATCCTTTGATTCATAGTTTGTTCTATGATCTTTAACCAACTGATACGGCATAAGTACATAAGAACGAATCTGACTTCCCCACTCTGGTGATTGAAATTCACCTCTTAATTCTTGTTTTTGTGATTCTTCTTCGGCCAAACGTTTTTTTAATAATTTTGATTTTAGAATTTTCAAAGCTGTCTCTTTGTTTTGCATCTGGGATCTTTCCTGCTGACAACTTACAACAATACCTGATGGAATATGTGT
>DAOVQR010000072.1 GCA_030628575.1 bacterium | reverse complement strand
TACTGAGGAGATTTCTGATCATCTATCAGAATTAGGGATATAAGTTTTGAGTATAGGATAAGAGTTTTGAGTAAGAGATTTAGCCATGGATTTTGTTTATGGATAGTATGGATAATTTTAAATTATAAATTTTAAATCAAATTCAAATTTTAAATGTTTTAATAATTAAACATTAATTCATTAAAAATTGAATAAAAATTAAAAATTAAAAATTTGTAATTTAATCAGTATTATCAATAAACGAAATCTGTGGGTGAAAAATCTACAGAATTTTCACAGTTGTCAGCCTATCCGCTTTTAGCGGAAAAGGAGGGGTATTCTGCTTTAATGGGGATCTACCCGTTTGGGCGGAATAACAAAACAAAAATAAAAAAATCTTTTGTCCGTGTGACCCTCGGTATCCAATCCGGGGGCCGGACAGAAGAAATTCAAAATTTAAAATGCAAAATGATAAATATAAGGAAACAATGAAACGACACATCCCAGTGATGCTCAAAGAAGTTATAGAATATCTGATACCTCGACAGGGCCAAAAATTTATTGATTGTACTATTGGATTAGGTGGACATTCACGAAAAATTTTGGAAAGAATTGGCCCAAAAGGAAAATTACTTGGAATAGATCAGGATAAAGAAAGTATCAGAGAAACAAGAGAAAATTTAAAAGAGTTTAAAAACCAAATAGTATTAATAAATGATAATTTTAACAATTTAGGACATATTGCTAGGGAAAATGGTTTTGATAAAGTTGAAGGAATTTTATTTGATTTGGGTATGGCAAGTTGGCATTTTGATTCATCCAACAGAGGATTTACTTTTTCTCAAGATGAACCGCTTGATATGAGATTAGATAAATTTCAGAATGCAGATTTCAGAATGCGGAATAATAAATATGAAAATAAAACAGCAGAATATATAATCAATAGATATTCATTGAAAGAATTAGCAAATATTTTATATAAATATGGAGATATTAGAAAAAATTTTATGATTGCCAAAAGGATTGTAGAAGCGCGTAAAGACAAAAAAATAATAACAACTTTTGATTTAAAATGTGCATTGCAAATCAACAATCCAAAAGTTCTAGCACCAATCTGGCAGGCAATAAGAATTGAAATTAATCACGAGTATGAAAATCTAAAGTTAGGATTAAATCAAGCAATAAAATTATTAAAACCAGAAGCAAAATTAGTAGTAATTTCCTTTCATAGTGGAGAAGACAGAATTACAAAAAACTTTTTAAGAGATAATAAAAACAAAATAGAGATATTAACTAAAAAACCGATCATAGCATCAGAAGAGGAAATTAAAAACAATCCAAAAGCACGAAGTGCAAAACTAAGAGCAGCGGAGAAAATATTATGTTAATTACAAATTCAAATTCACCAAATTCTAATTTGAGACAAAAAACAGTTAATCGAGAAATAAAGATTGGACCTCTTTCAATTCAATTTATAGTAATTATTGTTTTAGCAGCAATGGCATTGCTTTATTTAGCTCAATCTACCCAAAGTGCAACTAAAAATTATAAGCTACAAGAAGTTCGTGATCAAAAAGCTCAAATTGAATCAGAAACCGAACGGCTTGAAGTAGAAGCAACTCGTCTAAAATCTTTAAGTGAAATTGAGAAAAATGCTGAGAATTTAGACCTAGTATCGGCAGATTAATTTTTTCTTAAGGTTAGAGATGAATGTAGATTATAAAAAAAATAACGATATGGATGAGAAATGGAAAAAGCGGATCTCACTTTTGATGGGAACCGTTTTTTTGATTTGTATTTTTCTCGGTTGGTGTTTATTCGATAAAAGTGTATTAAACCACCAAAAATACAAAGCATTGGCAGATAATCAGCATTTTGTCCGAAAAGAAGTCACTTCTCACAGAGGAAAAATTTTGGCGCAGGATTTTACATCAGATGATTTTATTCAATTAGCAACTAATATTGAAAAATATAATGTGAATGTTGTGCCAAAGAATGTGAAAGATGCTCATAATGTAGCTAGCAAATTAGCGTCAGTGCTCGATATTAGCGAGTCAGAGATATTTGACAAGATTAATAATGACCAATTATATATTCCTCCTTTGAAGAAAAGAGTTGATAAAAAGCTGGCAGATAAAATTGTTGAACTAAAATTAACTGGAGTAGTAATAACATCTGAAGATGTTAGATATTATCCAGAAAATGATTTAGCTTCGCATATTCTTGGTTTTGTTAATTTTGATGCTGATGGTAAATATGGCGTAGAAGGATATTATGATGAGCAACTTAAAGGTGAAGGGGGAATAGTGGCAGGATTTAAAGACACACATGGTAAATTAATTTCCGTGGATATTTCAGAAGAAATGAAAAATGGATCAGATTTATTACTGACAATAGACAGTAATGTGCAATATATAGCTCAGCAGAAAGCAAAAGTTGCTAAAGAAAAATATGCTGCTGATGCTGTTAGTATCATTATTGTTAATCCGGAAAATGGTGCTGTAATTGCTATGGCAGCAGATTCTACTTATGATCCAAATAAATTCAATGAGGTAGCAAAAAAACATGGTCAAAATTTATTTAACAATCCTTTGATATCAAATACTTGGGAGCCAGGATCAATTTTTAAACCAGTTGTTATGGGAGCAGCAATTAATGCAGGCAAAGTTCAGCCAGATACAGAGGAAAAATTCGGCAATATGGTGGTTGTGCAGGGTTATGAAATTCATACTGCCGAAGACGAAGCCTTTGGCAGAGAGACGATGACACAAGTTTTGGAGAATTCTGATAATGTAGCTATGGTTTGGGTGGCAGACAAAATTGGCAATGAACAGATGTATCAGTATTTTGAAAAATTTGGTTTTGGCCAAAAAACCAATGTTGATCTAGAAGCTGAAGCCCAAGGATCGCTGCTGGATGTAAAAAAATGGCGTGATATTCATCGGGCAACTATGAGTTTTGGTCAAGGAATTGCGGTTACACCTTTGCAATTGGTGATGGCTTATTCCACTATTGCTAATAATGGAAGGTTGATTAAACCATATATAATTGATAAAATCATTAAACCAGACGGAAAAGAAATTGAAACTGAAATGAAAATTATCGATGAACAAGTAATTTCCGAAGACACAGCTAATAAATTAAAAGACATGCTGGTTTCAGTTATTGAAAAAGGTCATGGACACAATGCTGCGGTAGAAAGATATAAAGTTGCCGGGAAGACTGGTACGTCCCAAATTCCAGATGAACACGGTGGTTATAAAGAAAATGAATTTATTCATTCTTTCGGTGGATTTTTTCCAGCATATAATCCAAAATTTGCTATGATAGTTAGATTAGATAAACCAAAAAATGCAGAATTTGCTGCCGGTTCAGCAGCCCCAGTTTTTGCAGATATGGCAAAATGGCTGTTGCAATATTACGAAATAATGCCAGATAAATAAATGCAAAATTCAGAATGCAGAGTGCAAAATTGAGGAAAATTTTAATATGAAAAATGAAGCAAAAGAATGGCTATCAAAAATTTTAAAAAAATTTGCCCAAAAGGTTTTATCAAAAAATCCTGATTTAGATATTATTGGAGTAACTGGCAGTGTAGGGAAAAGTACTACAAAAGAAGCAATATATTCAGTGTTGAGTAAGAGTAAGAGTTTTAAAGGTAAAGTTATTGAATCAACTGGTAATTTAAATACGGAAATTGGTTTACCTTTGGCGATTTTAGGATACCAAAGATGTCCGACAAAATTTGAATGGCCTTTTGCTATAATTGAACTTTTTCTAAAATCATATTTTTCCAACCATTTAAAAGGGATAAAAATTCTAGTTTTGGAATATGCTGCCGATAAGCCGGGGGATATTAAACATTTATGTTCAATTACAAGACCCAATATTGTGATAATAACTAAAATTGGAGCCGCCCATACTGAATTTTTTGGTGACATTAAAAGAGTAATGGAAGAAAAAAGTTTTTTGGCTCAATCTGCAAGTGAAAATGGATTGGTGCTACTAAATAAAAATGATGATTATCCAAAACATATCTTAGATAACATTAAAGCACAAATAGAATACTTTAACGACCAAGGCATTGATAGTAAAAATGAAATTGCCAAAAAAATTGGAAAATATTTTAAGTTATCAGACGCAGAAATTGAACAAGGATTAAAGAATATAAAAAAACTACCAGGACGGCTTAATATTTTAAAAGGACAAAAACAATCAATAATTATTGATGATACATATAATGCCAATCCTGAGTCAATGAAGCAGGCATTAGAATTTTTAAAAAAATATGATAAAAAAGGAAGAAAGGTTGCCGTCTTAGGAGATATGTTGGAATTGGGGGATCTGGAAAATGAATCACATCAAGAAATCGCAAAATTAGCGCAAGAAAAAGCAGACGAGACGATTTTAGTAGGTTTAAAATTTCAAAAATTTGAATCTGGTGCTTGGTTTGAAGATTCAGTTCAAGCAGGGGATTATATCTTGAAAAACCTCAAGAAAAATGATATAATTCTCGTTAAAGGTTCTAATGCGATGAGGATGGATAGAATAGTGGAAAGATTAAAAGAGAATAATGGGGTATAAAACAATTTTAAATTTTAAATTTTAAACCCGCTTCGCCAAAGCCTGCTTTGCCGTATCTACAGCGAGGCGAGTCAAATTCTAATGTTAAATTTAATAATTAAAAAATTAATTTATTAAAAATTGAATAAAAAT
>DAOVQR010000020.1 GCA_030628575.1 bacterium | reverse complement strand
ATCGAGGATAATTTCTTCATGCGACCGATAGATCCTGTTGAAGTGAAAGCGGTTTCGATTTTTAGAGAAGACGCGAATTTACTGGCAAAACAAATTCAAACAGACATTGTCTATATCGACCCTCCGTATAACTCCAGACAGTACAGCAGGTTTTATCATATTTTAGAAACACTAACAAAATGGGATAAGCCAAAATTGCACGGAGTAGCATTAAAACCCAAACCAGAAAATATGAGTGACTATTGTCGAGTAAGTGCGAAAGACAGATTTGCTGAATTAGTAAATGATATAAACGCAGAATATTTAGTGGTGTCATATAACAACACTTACGATTCAAAGAGTAATTCATCGCAGAATAAAATCACACTTGAGGAAATAAAAAATATTCTAAGCAAGCGAGGAAAGACCAAAATCTTTGAAAAAGATTATCGGCATTTTAATGCTGGAAGCACTGATTTCAAAAATCATAAAGAGTATCTGTTTGTAACTAATATCAATCATGAATAAAAAAATCAAAAGATCACCTCTATTTTATGTAGGGGATAAATATAGGCTAATGAGGCAACTGATAGATTTATTTCCAAAAGAAATAAATGATTTTTATGAGCCTTTTGCTGGTGGTGGCACTGTGTTTTTGAATGTAGAGGCAAAAAAATATTTTTTGAATGATATAGACAAACATCTTGTAAATATACACAAATTTTTGGTTTCCAGGGCAAAAGATTCCGAAAAATTCTTTAAAGATGTTGAGAAAATTATTCATAAATACAAATTATCTCATTCATACAAGAGAGATATTGTTCCAGATTCCTTAAAAAAAGAATTTAAAAAAACTTATTACGCAAGATTTAATAAAAAAGGCTACGAAAAGTTAAGAGAGTGCGTTAATAAAAACAAAAAGAATGATCCTCTTATTTTTTATATTTTATTAATATACGGTTTCAATAGAATGCTTAGATTTAATGAGGGTGGCAAATTTAATTTGCCTGTTGGAAATGTTGATTTTAACAAGAATGTTGTTAGTGCCTTGAATAATTATTTTGACTTTGTTCAAGATAAAAAAATAAAATTTACCTCAAAAGATTTCCGAAAGTTTTTTGATAAAAATAATTATTCAAAAAATGACTTTATTTATTTAGACCCTCCTTATTTAATAACCGCAAGTGAATATAATAAATTTTGGAGCGAGGAGTCAGAATCTAAACTGTTAAACTTAATTGACAGGTTAAACAGAAAAGGTGTTAGATTAGCGTTATCCAATGTAACTCACTACAACGGAAGCAAAAATGATTTTTTGATTAAATGGATGAAAAAATATAAAGTTCACAAAATCGAAAGTAACTACATTAGCTATCACAATAATAAGAAAAAGGAAATTAAAGAAGTCTTGATTACCAATTATTAAAACTATGCCAACAGAAGCAAAATACAAACCTTTATTATTTACAACAACGCTTAGAAATCCTGAGCGATTGAAGTGGTTTCTTGGTGTTTTAAAAGAATATGACGGACAAATTCTTGATGACGACTTGGCGAAAAAAATATCAGGTGAAATTATAAGAATTGGATTATATAAACCAACAAAATTATCCGATAGTGTAAAAAGGAAAATTAAAGAGAAAGAACCTTTAACTGATCAAGAGGTTGCTAAAGTTTTGAAAGACAATCCGCAAAACCACAAAGAAGCAGGATTTAGTAAGAGTTGGCCGTCACGATTTGATACATGGTTTAAAATCGCAAAAGAATTAGGATTTGTCTTTTATAAGGCAGGTGAAAAAATAAGATTTTCTGAAATCGGCTTGAAGTTAGTAGACAGTGAACATACAAAATTTGAACAACAAGCATTCCTCAATGCTTTTGTTAAATATCAAAGAAACAGCCCGTTTAGAAGAGTGTTAAATGAAAATGTGCCTTTGGTATTACTACTTAAAGTCATCAAAAAATTAAATGCTGACAAAAATTTTAACAATGCTGGTATTTCAAAGCTTGAGTTGCCTCTGGTTATTTACTGGAAAGATAATGACGCAGAAAAATTATATTCGAGGATAAAGAAGTTAAGAAAGGGTTTTGGCTACTCACCAAGTTGGGAAGTTGTGTCTGATATTTGCAGAAACGAAATCATGCAAGGGCAAGATATTACCCGAAACGATAAATCCATCATGGTAGATTATCCTGATGAGTTCATTAGAAAAATGAGATTAACAGGATTGATTTCATTGCGTGGTGGTGGGCGATTTATTGGCATAAACAAAAACGAACAAGAAAAAGTTGATTATGTTTTGGAAAATTATTCGGACTATAGAAAATACGATACAGAAGAAAGTTATTTCGAATACATTTCAACAATCGATGAAAATCTTGTTTCATTTGTACCAAAACCAATACCGACATCAGAACAAGATAAATTCTTAGTAAAATGGTCTAATGTTTACTCCTGGGAAACAATTAAAGTGGAAATGTTGAATCTATCGAAAAAGCATTTAACTAAAGATGACATTTTGAAATATCTTTCAAATCCTGTAAGACTTGAGTTTTTAACTGCATTAGCGGTTAAATCTAAATTTCCGAATGTAAAAGTAATCCCAAATTACCCTATTGATGATGAGGGTATTCCAACATCAACAGCCAGTGGAGTTGGAAATACTGGTGATATTGAATGTTATGAGGATTTAAATGGAATTTTAATTGAAGTTACGATGTCAGAGGGTAGGACGCAAACAATGATGGAGGTATGGCCTATCAGTAGACATTTGGCAGGGTTTGGAAAGAAAACGGAAAATTCAATGTGTTATTTTGTCGCGCCTAGTATATTTAGCGATTCCATAAAGCAGATTGAATATGTAAAACAAACTGAAAATCTTTTCATTCTGCCAAAAAGCATTGAAGAATTTTTAAAACATATAGACAATCGAAATGTTTTATATTCTAGTCCATAAACTTTACAGCTCCACGCTGGCATAGATTGAAATTGTAGAAGGAGAATATGATTAAAAGAATTAAAAAAATAAAAGGAATCGGAAGATTTTTGAATGTTGGGCATACTGAACTTGGCAGGTTGACTTTAATTTATGGCCCTAATTGTTATGGAAAATCAACCCTATCCGACATTTTTCGTTCGATAGGGAATCAAAATCCAGAGATTTTATCGAACAGACAATCAATAATAGGAGATGGCAACCCCATTACCCAAGAGGTGTGTTTTAGCATTAAAAATGGTACGGATAGGACGGAACAAGATATTTATTGTGCTGATCAAAGATGGGATACGAAAAACTTCAATTGCTCGATAGAAGTTTTTGACTCTCGCTTTATCGAGGAGAATGTTTTTACAGGATTAACAATTTCAAGGTCTAATAAAGAAAATCTGACAAATTTACTTATAGGTGAGAAAAGTGTCGAGATTGGAAAAAAAATAGATTCTTTAAAAAATAAATCGCTCCGCGAAATGACAAAAGCTATTGGCGAACTTGAGGATTTACTCAAAAGAAGTTTGGGAACCTTAGATTTAGGAATAAATCTTGAAGATTTTATATTGGTTGAGAAGCCGGATGATATTGAAGCAACTAAATCTGAATCAACTATGCTTCAAGAGAATCTGAAGAAATTTAGAAAATCAATTTCGGAAAAGAATAATATTCTCGAACTCGATGAGCCAACAATACTTTCTCTTGAAAATCCTGAACCGACAATTAAAATTCTAAAAGATTCACTGGAAAAAGATTTTAAAGATATAAACGATATTGCATATAAGCGGATGCGGGAACATATAGAACAACACTTTAATTCCCACGATGGCGAAGAAGAAGAATGGATTGAAAAAGGAGTAAATGCCTATCTTAAAGAAAATAAAGATGCAACCACCTTAAATTGTCCGTTTTGTAGTCAATCTTTGGCTACGGTTGTTGATCTCATTGAGACATACAAAACAGTATTCAGTAAGGAATATGAAATCTTTTGTAATGAAACTCTTGGAATACTGGAAGATAAACATCAAGAACTCAATAAACTTATTAACGCCATTAAATTAGTAGAAAATTTAGTAAATAAAAATTTGGCAATTTGCCGCCGCTGGCAGCGTTATTTTACAGACGAGACCCAAAAACTCATTGAACAAATAGATAGTCTCAGCAATAAAGTGAATAAATCCAACAGCAACCTTGTAGGGCTAATGGAAGAAGTTACTGGTAAATTTGGAGAACTTATCGGTGAAAAAAAGAAGAAACCTTTTGTTTCTATTAAGGAATTCCCTGCTGGTGATAAATTACTAAATGCTTATCAGCAATTCGCAGAAATGGTAAATCAATACAAGCAAGCCGTAGAGTCACTTCTTATAGAAATAAACACCCTTAAAACAAGGAGTCAAAACGACCAATTAGTAAAAGAATCAGAAAAGTTGAGCAATAAAATAGAGGACATGAAAACAAAAATAAAAAGATACGAATTAGCTACAGATATAGACAAGATTCAACTTTTAAAAATAGAGAAAGATAAAATAGAACAGGAAATTAAAAAATTGCAGGAAGAACTAGAGCAAAAAAATAAAGAATTCATTGAGCAATACTTCCAGGATATAACACACATTTTTAATAGATTAGGCTCTATTGATTTTGAAATTCAACCGACTTATCGGCGTTGGGGAGGCCAGCCGGTATATGAACCGACAATCAAATTTGCAAATGAGGAAATTACTTTTGATCGATTGCCATTTATATTTAGTGATGCAGACAGGAGAGCCTTGGCATTTTCAATTTTCATTTCAAAACTCAAAAAGAAAAGTGAGACTGAATTAAAAAACACCATCGTTTTTTTAGATGATCCAATAACAAGCTTTGACGACAATAGGATTTCACAGACCTTTATAGAGATTAAGAATCTTACGACGTCTTGCTGCCAACTGATTATAGCCGCACACCACAGCAGATTTTTACTTGACACTTACGAAAAACTGAAAAGTCTTCCGGATTTGGATTTAAAATTTATTGAAATCAGAAGAGATGGATTCGGCAGTGTCTTTGGGTTGGTTAGTGATCCTAAAACTAGATTAGATCCTCATGCTCAAGAAATAGAGAAAGTGGAAAGATTTATTAACGGTGATTCTAACATAAATGCATCCGACGTGCGTCGGTCATTAAGACCAATACTACAAAAAGAACTAGAGTGGAGGTTCAGGAAAGATTTAAAAGGAGTATCTTTTAAAGGTGTTGGCGACATCACTACTAAACTAAAAGAGAAAGGTTCGATAAGTGATGAAATAGCAAAAAAGATTTATGACTTTAATGATGTTCTTAAAGACGACCACCACGAAACAACTTTAGATATAGACGAAGATACAAGGAGTTTATCTAAAAACATCATTGAATTTATCTTTGAGGAACTAAATCCAGTAGCAAGGCCTTGATTTTGAATTGAAAAACTTGATAAATAGCGTTTTTGTGGATAATATAACCATTAAACCCACCCGCCACCCTTTTTTTGTAGCCCGTTGCCTCCTGAAAAATTTTTGGCAAAGCCAAAGAGCAGGCGGGCAAAAAGAAAAAGGGGTCTAGGGGAAACACTGGGAGGGATTATTCAAAATCCGCCTGCTGGAAACCCCCAGCGATTTTTTCGGGCGGCGGGGCAGGAAGAAGAAAAGAAAGAATATTTGCTCTTGTTCCAGCATTTCTGTGCGCGGGCGGCACAAAGGAACTTCCAAAATTTGATTGACTATATTTTAAATATTTCATATACTAATAATAGCAAGTGGGAATAGTTAATGCAATTAAAGTACAGTAAAACTTTACTACAATGTCAAACGATTTATCAACAATAGCCAAGAATGTAAAAAAATACCGAAATAAGCTCGGCATTTCGCAAGACAGATTGTCAAAACTTGCCGGTGTTACTTTGCATACTTTGACAAAAATTGAAACTGGAGCAACGCCCGATCCTCGCATTGAAACTCTAAAGAAAATCGCCAAGGGAAGAAAAGTTTTTCAAGGGGAAGGCAATTTTTCTTTTGCGAAAAACAATGTATCCAGCCTTCACTTATGTTGATTTTCCTTGTTATGTTACGCGAGCATTTCTCATCATAAAACCGGAAGAAATCAACCTAAAATACTTGTCGGCATTGCTAAATTCTAAACTTATCTACTTCTGGCTCAAGCACAAAGGCAAAAAACAAGGTGAACAATTACAGATTGATAAAGAACCACTTATGGATATTCCGTTGTTGAAAGTGAGCGAAAGCGAACAAGAAAGAATTGTGATGATGGTTGATACAATCATAGTGTGCAATGCTAAATTTAATAAAACTTCAGAGAACACTGACAAGTGGCACTCGCTTAAAAAAGAAGTAGGAAGCTTGGAAAAACAAATTGACCAAGAAATTTATAAACTCTATGGACTTACCGATGAAGAAATCAAAGTCATAGAAAATCTATAGTCTATGTTTGACGATAAAGAAAATAAAAAACCATTAAGAATTTTATTGGATTCTGCTTCGTTGGAATCAGAAAGTGCGAAGAGATTATTAAACTATTCCGATAATGATCTTTTTGAGTTCGTTTCTCTCGGAAGTTCTAAAAAACACACGGAAGCTAAACTCTCTCTTGATGACCAAAGGGGCACTAACGAAATAGTGATTGATAAGTCAAAAGACCGACTTCGTGGGTACAAAGAGCATATTGCTTTTGGCTACAGAATTTCAGGTATAAAGACAATTTCGAAATCACTTGATATTAAATATGACGATTTAATCTTAGCATTTATTCTTGCAGAATTAACCCATATAGCAAGCGAAAGAAAAACTATTCTGGTCACAGAGAGAAAGAAATTGCTTAACCGATTGAATTGGGCTAAGAATGGATTTCCTAAATTGCCGGCACATAGCATAATTGGGCCAGATGAAGCGATGATTTTTATTGACTTATATTGCAAAGCTAAAAATAAATTTCTCATTGCTCCAAATTTCTACGCCAACAGAGGGCTTTGGTATCTTTATTCGTTAAAAACGAAGCTTCCAAACTATCAGCAGGCCTGGTCCGTGATTGTTTTTGGAGACAAGCATTTACCACAAAAAGAAGAGTTTATGGAAATTACGGCCTCACTTGGTGACAGAATAACCGATATGCTCATGGCGATAGATGAGATTGGAATGAATTATTATGCGGACGTAAACAACGATACACAAGACGCTATCATTTATCATTTTAACTACTGGATTACGCTATTTACGGGAGTTTTTGACTCATTGGCTTGGATTTCCAAGTATCGTTATCAAATCGATTTCGATCAATTTGAAAGGATTGGGTTGAGAAAAAACAGGCAAAAGGATTTTACAAATTTGTTGTTTCAAAAGAATAACAGAATCAAAACATTTCTTAGCAAAAATTCTTCCGTTATTAATTTAATGTATGATCCGAGGGACTTAGTTATTCATAGAGCAAGGCTGAAAGGTCTTCGTTTTGATAACAGAAATGAAAATTTTTATTTCAATATGGTTCGGATACCAAAAGAGTTTTTTGACCAAATTGTAACGTTGTCAAAAGAAAAAGGTGATACACTCGGAAAGTGGGGACATTATAAATCGCATGGAGAATACTTTCTAGAGCCATATCGATTTGTTAAGAAAGTAACTCCCAAGTTGATTGATTTTGTGAACGAGTATCTTGGCTTGTTAGATTTTGACGGATACAAACGAACGATACCGGATTTGAAGAAAAAAATTAATGATAGTAATAAATCTGATTCACACAAACAATTTTTGCGTCATTTAGATATTTTTGATAAATTTAGGCTTGGGTATTAATAAGAAGACCTAACCCCACCCACCACCCAATTTGAAGCCCCGCCGCCCGAAAAAATCGCTGGGGGTTTCCAGCAGGCGGATTTTGTTCAAAGAAAGTTCGAATTTCGTCCAAAAGACACCGCCAACTTTAAAATGAAGCATTTTTTACTAAAACCCCTTCAAGACATTTTTTACTTAAAAGATATAAGAAAAATACTCAAGAGTCATCTTTCAAAATAAGTTTGATATTTTCTTTACAATTTTACTAATTTTATATAGGATATACTGACAATATGTAGAATTAAATAAGTCTAAAATAAAATGACAATAAATATTTTAAAATAACTACCCATTCTTATTTAGTTATAACCATTAAGCTTAGTTTTAGTTTTTTAAGTACCAATGATTTAATTAATAATATTTAATAATTTTATTTATAAGGATTTATTAATCTTCCCTATTAAAGAAAGATAGAACTTTATCAACCATAAATACTAAGCTTAGATAAAAAAATTTACTCAATTAATTTAATGGAATTGGACTATGGAGGAAAAGGAATTACGGTTTGATAAGATAGTATTAAAGCTTCTTTCAATAGTTGGAGTTTCCTTTATATTAGGATTAATCTTTGATTATTTCTTCTATAAAAGCTTGTTAGGTATTTCAGTTCTTATATATGTATCCTTTGTATTAATTGGATTATTAATTATCTCTATAATATTCAAAAAAAGATTAAATAAATCTATTATTTTACTTGTTATACCCTTGTTATTTTTTTCTGCTATGGTATTTATAAGATCAAGTGTTCTTCTTACCTTTTTAAATATAGTCATATCAATCTTTCTTTTATTAATGATTGCAAACCTTGATATTGGTCAAAAAATTAAAAACTTTATAATTGTTAATTATTTAAAAATCCTTATAGTCCCATTTTTATTTATCGGTGAATTTATAATTTATCTTTTTGATGCTATTAAATTATGGGGTCTTGTTAAAAAACAAAAGCTTTTGCATAGAATCATAAGAGGATTATTAATAACCATACCTATACTAACTATATTTATTTTACTCTTTTATTCAGCCGATCTCGTATTTAGAAAATATATTTCAAATATAATTAATATTAAATTGGAAACAATACTAAGGTTAATTATTGTAATATTCATAACAAGCATTTTTATTGGTGCTTATGCTTACATATTCAGAAGATCAAATAGATTGCTTCAAAATATCAAATTGGATGTTCAATCAATTAAAAAACCATTCAGTTTTGGGATTATTGAAACATCTATCCTTTTAGGATCAATTAATCTCCTATTTCTTATTTTTATATTTGTACAAGTAATGTATCTATTTGGGGGAGAAAAAACTATTGCTTTTCATGGATATACATATTCACAATATGCAAGAAGAGGTTTCTTTGAACTAATAGCCGTAGCAGTCATTTCATTTTTTATAATTTTATTAACGGAAAAATTTATATTTCGCAAAAAGACAGGACATACAATTCAGTTTAAGATACTAAGTGGCTTACTTATTGTTTTAGTTATATTAATAATGGCATCAGCTTT
>DAOVQR010000104.1 GCA_030628575.1 bacterium | reverse complement strand
TTTATCACTGAAGAAATTTATCAAAAACTACGTGCTACGAGCTATACGCTACGAGCCAAATCCATAATGGTTTCAGATTGGCCAAACTCTATAAAAGTTAAAAATGGTTAAAAAAGGTTAACAGTGGTTAAAAAAAGTTATAAAAATCACGAACCGTATGAAAAACTACAGTTCTATAAAAATATTTGTTATATAAGAAAGAAAACTTATTTAATTACAAAACCGTTCGCTAAAAATCATCCAAAAGTAGTTGGACAAGCACGAGACGCCGCAAGATCTGCCAAGCAAAATATACGGGAAGGTTATAAAAAAGATTCAATAGGTATTTATATTTATCATTTAAAAATAAGTAAAGGATCACTTGACGAATTATTAGGGGATTTAGAAGATTTTTCTGAAGATGAATTAATTTCAAAAATGGAATTTATTGAGTTGAAAAATTTAATCAACAAAACTGATTATATGATTGATAGATATATTGATTCACTCTATAAGCTTGACAAAGAAGGGAAATGGAAAATCCGCTTTAAAAAATAACCATTATTAACCATTTTTAACTTATATTAACTATTATTAACCCATATTAACTATTATTAACCTAATATAAACTATGCACGATATTTTTAGACGCACAACTAAAATAAAAATTCCTGGCAGTCAAAAGCATCAAAGCTTTATAATCAATTGGCAGATTGTTTTTTATATTGTCTTAATCGCCAGCTTAATTCTGGCTGGTTTTTTTATTTTAAAAATGTCAAATAAAAAAATTATTGCCCAATATGATCAGGAAATCTTACAACAACAAAACCAATTAAAAGAAAATTATCAAAAAATATTGGAAAAATCTGAAAAATCTAATAATAAATTGATTTTACAAGGAGTAGAATTAATTGATAAAAATCAGATTGAATTTGGCTGTATGGCTTTGGAAGAAGCAATAAAACGCGATACCGATATCCGTGATGCCAATATTTATGCTGGATATGGATTTTTGCGCTTAGCCCAGAAAGCAAAAAAACAAGAAAGCAAAAAAACAAGAAAGCAAGAATATCTGGAAAAAGCAAAGCAATATCTGGAAAAAGCATTGGATATTGATCCGATTCATTCTTTGACTTATCAACTTTTGGCCAGTGTTTATTTTGAACTCGGAGATGCCGAACTTGCTCAAATATGTTATAATAAAGCTAACGAATTAGCTTATTAGCTTATAGGTTGTAAATTGTAGCTTATTAGGTTTGATATAATTTAATTTGTTTTCCTAAGAAGCTAATGAGCTAATTCCTAAAAAGCTAGAACGGAGGGGTTTGATTACAAAGAAACTATTAATTTATATCACTCTGATGATTTTTGCCTTCAGTCAAATGGGTAATTTTGTATTTGTTTCAAAAATCTATGCTGTATCTGATTTAACCGCATCTCCAGAACCCACACCAACTATCTCTCCATTTAGTGACCCTGCTTTGAATACACCTGTTGAAAATAATTCTGGGGCCGATGAATCAAAGGCACCAAAATCAAAACAAAAAGCCACTGGACTTAAAGCAACCGTAAAACAAGAATGCATAAATAAAGAAAATAAAAATTTTTTATACGATATATTAATTACTGAACCATTATGCGATGTGTATTCTACTTTAGTTGTTGCCTTAATGGAAACTTTTAAATTTAATATCGGTTTAGTGGAATTTAATTTAATTTGGTAATTTTTAGGAGGAAATTTGCACAATTATAAAAGAATGATAAAAAAAATATTTGTTATTTTGATTATTTTTGTATTTATTATAAAGATAGATTTAGCATTTGCTCAAAAACCAGGCGGTAATAATACACCAACGCCGCTATACGGTTCGGATATCGATCAACCTGCATCAACAGGTGTAGAAGGACCAGCAGGAACAATAGGAACAACTGGAGCAGACGAAAAAACAGTTGATATATTAAAAATTCTTCAAAAAACAACACCAGAAGAGGTTGCCAAAGAATTCAAATATTTCGGTTTAACGGGAATTGCTGGAAATATATTAGGAAAAATGGTGGCTTGGGTGATTATTGCTGTAATAAATATATTTGCATTTATTACGAATCTTACCAAAGGATTACTATTTTAACTTAAAATGAAAAAAAACAAAATTATAAAATTTATTTTGGAAATGATGTGCGCCTTAGTGCTGGTTTTTATTTTTACTCAAATTGCCAAAGCTACACCATTGCCAGAGACCATTAAAAAAGCTCTGCCAGATCCTTGGAAATGGATGCTTTCTTTAGTTAATTATTTTGTAATAGTCGCTCTTATTTTTATATCTTTTGCCAATATCCTAAGTTTAAAAATTGATCTTTATGCAGTTAAAAAATCTCTGCCTATGATTATTCTAGGTGTAATTCTGGCAAATCTCAGTTGGTTTTTCTGTTTAATGGTTGTTGATTTTGCTGAAGTATTAATGAGCTGGGCAACTATCGGTTCTGGCGCAGAAAAAGGCAATCTTTTTCTAGAGCTACTTTCAGTATTTTATAAGGGAATATTGATTACTGCTGGAACAGGAGCAACAGTAACTGGAATCATATCTCTTATATTAGGCGTGGGCGTAGCCGGTATTGCTTGGCCTGTGTTAATTGCCGCAGTTATATTGCTCGTTGCCCCTCTAATTATTTTCTCATTTTTGGTCTGGCTTTTGCTGTGGGTAAGGGGGTATTTTGTGATGATTTTGGTGATTGTTTCTCCTTTGGCTTTTATGTGCATTGCTCTACCTGCCACCCAAAAAATATTCCAGCAATGGCTCAATAATTTTTTAAAATGGACTTTTCTCGGACCATTAATCTGGATAATGTTTAGAATTGCCATAGTATTAGCCAAAACGGATACTTTGGGAAAAATACCATTGGCAAAATTTATTATTGTTTTGGGAACTTTATACGCTGCATTAAAAGTACCTTTTTCGCTTGGCGGCGGCGCTATTGGCGGGGCACTGCTTGGTTTGGGCGTAGGACTTGGCAAAAAACTGGGTGTTCACGGAGCTAAAATCGCCGATAAAACTATGTTTAATGCATCTGGGGGACAATGGAGCCCCCGCTATATGCATGAAGGATGGAAAGAACACTCTGAAAAAGAAGAAAGTAAAAGAAAAGCAACGGCGGCTGGATCGGCAATGTCACTCAGAGATAAATATAGTTCCGCTATGGGTACAGAAGTTAAAAAGGGATTTATGCCCGCAATAGGTAAAATCATAAAAGCACCGGGGGCATATAATTACATGGGTACCAGTGCAGCTAGACAAGAATTGGAAGGTATGATTCCTTCCGGCGGCACCGCCGATGAAGCATTCAATGTAATAGATCAAATGGATATTAATGAAATAGGAAAACACCCAAACAAACAATTGCAAGTCAATGGAATGTTATTAGCTAAAAATGCACGGTTTAACGAACCTTCAATTACTCCTAAGCTAGAAAAAATATTTGGAGGAAAAAATAATGATTTATATAAATCTTTGCAAAAAGAAAGTAAAGCAAACCTTGACGAAGGACTTAAAGACGAACATATTGGTACTCTCTATACACCAAAATACGATGAC
>DAOVQR010000023.1 GCA_030628575.1 bacterium | reverse complement strand
GGATGTTGATATTGCAGGCGCCCGCGGTGGATTTATGGATATTGATGTTGCTAGTACTTTAGGCACAGAAAACCTAATTGACATTGACATGGCCGATATTTTCACTTCAGACGTTATTTCACTAGATGCTGGTGATGTAGCGCATACTGGGGACTGGATTTCAGTTGCAACAGGAAATGGTAATGCTGATGGTGATGTATTAGATGTTACTATTGAAACTAATGCAATTTCTACTCAAGTTTTTGATATTAACAATGTTTCTGCCTCTGATGAAGAAGGTTGGTTACTGGATATTGATACAGGAGCTGCATGGGCTGCTGATATGATACACTTTAATTCAACTGCTGGTATTTGGACTGCAGATATATTTGGTATTGTTAGTGGTGGCGATGGCGCAACAGGAGACATCTTTGATGTTAATATTGAAGCTAATGATACTGGAATTCAGTATCTTAAAGTAGTTAATGATGCAGCTTCAGCTCAAGCAGGTTGGTTTTTTGATCTTGATGTGGGTGGAATAACTGGTGGTGTTGCTATGTATATTGATGATGATGCTTCTATAGCGAATGGTGCAATTGACTTTGATTATGATTCTTTAACTACAGGTAATATGGTAAGATTGCAAGATACTGGAACAGCTAGAACTAGTGGTCATGTTTTAGCAATTGATGATGCCAATGATGGCACAGGTGCTTCTACTGGTTCCACAGTTCATATAACTCAAACTGCTGCAATGGATCAAGCAGCTATAGAAATTGATTCTGCAGCTACAACCGGTGATATTTTAGATATCGATGGCACTGCCGGCACAACTGGTGATGCTTTAGATATTACTTATACCGGCACATCTGGTGCAGGAATTCGAGTTACAGATTCAACAGCAAATGATGCAAACTCAATGATTAGCTTAAACAACACCGATGCAACTGTAATTGCTCAAACTTACTTAATTGATGGCATATATGCTGATAATGATGAGGATCTTGCTGATTTCCTTAAGTTTACAGATGCTAGTGGTGATCAATTCACCATTGCTTCAGATGGTACAACAGTTATCGCTGGTGCTGCCGAAGGCACTGCTGCTTTAACTGTAACCGCTGGAGACCTTATGCTCACAGCCGGTGATTTAGATGTTAATGGTAATAACATTGACGGAGATGGTAATCTTATAATTGATGGTGCTACTGGCCTTGATCTAACAGCTTCAGCTAATGCTTTAGATCTTTTGGCTGCCAATGCTATGACTATAACAGCAACCGATGGTAGTATAGGTATTACAACTTCTGGCGGAGCTGCTGACGATATTACTCTTACTTCTGGTGATGATATTGATCTTGTTCTAACTACTGCTGACGACTCAATTAATATTGGTATTGCTAACCAAGTTCATAATATTAATATTGGTTCCAATGCAGGACCTGCTAATGTAATTAAAATTGGCGGTGCTCTCAGTTCGACGACTTTGTATGGTACAGTAACAGCGCCTAAAGCTATTAACTATGTTACAACAACGGCAGTTGCTGGAGCTGATCACGCTATTACTCTTGATGATGCCGCAGGAGTCGATGTTCCTTTAGCTGCTGGTTTAACTATAATGGCTAAATTTACCAGTGCAACAGTTGGTGCTGATACGATTACCTTGAATGCCGCAGGTGGAGCTAAAGATCTTGACAAAGCTAGTGCTCCTGCCACGGCCGTAGGGGCAGACAATCCTATAGCTGCTGGTTATGCTATAATTGTATATGATGGAACACAGTGGCTATCAATTGGTCAATAAATCGATATTTTCTGATACTCAAATCAAAAAGAGGCCTTCGGGTCTCTTTTTGATTGTTGAAATTATATTGGTTGCAAAAAAAATAATGTAATGATATTATTTAATTATACTGATAATAAATTTAAACACTCCATGCATTGTCATCCTGAGCGAAACAGAGTGAAGTCGAAGGATCTATATTCATAAGATTTTTCGGTTTACACCTCAGAATGACATCAGGCGCATAGATTCTAAATAGAAAAAAACTTATGAAACTTATCAATTTCATCAAAACAAATCTAAAATATATTCTGCCCACTGTGGGCATTTTAATAATTATAGTAGTTGGAATTTTTTATTTTGTCAAAACAGACAAATCTCATAATACAACTGATAATAAAACTGTGTTTATCAATTTTGCCAACAATTATCAGTTTGAAATTCCTGAAAATTTTGGTGTTAGTGTAGATAGACATCAGGGCGAAACAACAATTCTAATGAATAAAGATATTGAATATTATAATCCAAATGTCTATATTGAAATATTAAATAAAAATGGCATAGTAATTCAATCTTTTCCAACATTTAATAAAAATGATGAGTTTTTTGAAAAATATGTCAAAGAAAAATACCAATCTAGTGTAGCGGATGTTGATATTAATTTTGAACAAGTCAAGGGAAATAAAGTAGCATTAGTAAATATATATAATAAAACTACTCAAGTCACAGAATTTATTAAAATTGTTAATCTTGTGCACCCCGTGATTATTGCTGCTTCTGGTACTTCTGAAGCTTTAAGTGCTGTAGTCGGATCCATTAAAAACATTGATGAAAAAGATGATAAATTGGAAGAAATAAAAAATCAGGTTATGGCTTTAGCATCATTAATGCAAGCAAATATGACTACAGAAATTTATTCACTTTTTACCGAAGATTTAAAAAAACAGATGAATGAAACAGATTTTAAATCAATATTTAGAAACTCGCAAGAAATAATGCAAAAACAGATGAGTTTTAATGGAGGAACACTTGATAATAAAGCAAAGGAATTTGAAGGAAGAGTTATATTTATAGATCCAGAGAATAAAGATAAATTTTTATATGCTAAATTTGGTCTAAAAAAAGAAAAAAACAAATGGTTGATTTTCAAACTAGAATTGCCAAAAGATAAAAAAGAAAAAAGTCCTGAAGGTAAAACACAAAACGAAACAAATCTTCCCGCCGCCGTCACCCAAGAGCAAATCGACAAAGCCCTCGAACAATCACAATAATCGTGTAACGTGTAACTTATAACGTATAACTTTTGTACGACCCGATGTTGCAAAAATGACGCACCATAGGGGACGGTTCTCTCGGCGTCGTCCGTAGCTTTATTTATGCTTCGTAGTTTTTAACGAAGAAGTACGCGAATCGGAATAACACAAAGGGGACGGTTCTCTTTTACTCTGGAGATTAGCCATTTTAGCAGATTCTTAACATATTATTATATATTTTATATGTGGCTTGTCCCAATGGGACAAGCCACACTTGTATCATAGATTTATTCTGATATAATAAAATCAGAGAGGAGATCAATATGTTAAAGAAAAAAGTTTATCAATTTACATGTCATTTTATTCCTGATGAAGAATTAAGAGGTTTTACTGTTGAAATTCCTGCCTTACCAGGCTGTCATACTGAAGGTGATACTTTTGAAGAAGCTAAAACTAATGTCAAAGAAGCAATTGAACTATATTGCGAAACACTTATAGAACGTGGCTTACCAGTTCCAGAAGATGAAGATATTAGTTTTCTAAAGACTAAAGTAGAAGTACCCTTAAGTTTGACTAAGGTTTGACATGGATAAAAAATTACCATCAATGAAATCTAAAGATGTCATTAAAATCCTAGAACACCTAGGATTTTATAAATTCCGTCAAAAGGGAAGTCATATAATTATGGTAAATAATACTGTAAAAAATTATCAACCAGTCATTCCAATACATAATAAAGAGCTGAAAAAAGGTAGACACATAGGGGACGGTTCTCTTTTCCCCGAGAGTTTAGCAATTTTTTCACTTTTCTACTTTCCGAGATCGCTTTCCGAAGTCGCCCGCCTGCAACAGCTGCGCTGTAAGCACTGCCTGCCAGCAGATGTTCAGCTATGTGCAGGCTGGCGGGCAGGCACCTCAAAAAATTAAACTCACTCAGGGTGCGTGCGATTGTCTATCAAACTAATTGTGCTATAATAAAATCAAGATGATTTTTCGAATTAAAGATAAATTTGGACATATAATACGATTAACCGATGAACGATGGGAACATATTACCGATCGGCATCCTGAAATTGAATCATCTTTAGGGTCATATTTCCCGCCGCTTGCGGCGTGATATAATATATGTATGAGCAAATATATTCACAAAAGTCACAATGTAACAATTTTGTTATATCACATAGTTTTTCCAACAAAGTATAGAAAAGTTGTTATTGATCAACATGTAGATACCTTGATCAAAGAAACATGTTTGGAAATTGAAAAAAGATATGAAATACATTTTCTTGAAATAGGAACGGATAAAGATCATATTCACTTACTTATACAAAGCATTCCAACTTATAATGTAACCAAGATTGTAACAATAATCAAAAGTTTGACAGCAAGAATAATATTCAAACAGCACACGGAAATCAAAAAACAGTTGTGGGGAGGTGAATTTTGGTCAGACGGGTATTTTGCAAGCACTGTTGGTAAATATGGAAGCGAAAATATGATCACAAATTATGTAAAACAACAAGGTCAAGAATATACAAAATTATACAATAATCACCAATTTACGTTATTCTAGCGGATACCCCGTCCGCTTGCGGCGGGGTTAATTCATTTAAATCAAATTCAAATATTTAAATTTCTAAATTTTAAAATTAAATCATTAAAAATTGAATAAAAATTAAGAATTAAAAATTTATAATTAATAAAGTTGTTGTTTTACATTTTTCGTTTTTAGTTTTACGTTATAATACGAGGAGCTATAAATGTCAGGGCATAGTAAGTGGTCAACCCCGCACAACTCCTTACTGCAAAACGAATTCCATTCAGTTATTGCAGTGTGTTGTATGCGGGGCAAGCTATCAAAAGGAGCTATAAATGTCAGGTCATAGTAAATGGAGTACAATTAAGCGCAAAAAAGGAGTTGCGGATGCCAAACGGGCTAATCAGTTTACCAAATTAGCGCGAGCTATTACTGTTGCGGCTAAAGAAGGTAAAAATCTAGATTTGGCAATTGAGCAGGCCAAAAAAGCCAATATGCCCAAAGATAATATCGATCGAGCCATTAAACGTGGTCAAGGCGAATTAGGTGGAATTGAGATTGAATCAGCTTGCTATGAAGCATACGGCCCAAATAATATTGGTATTATTATTAATGTATTAACTGATAATAAAAATAGAGCTTTGGCAGAAATTAAGGCAGTTTTAAATAAATTAAATGGGAAATTAGCCAGTGCTGGAACTGTAAGTTATTTATTTGACGAACGTGGAATGATTGAATTAAAACAAGAGGGGCAGACAGTATCAGGTGAAGATTTAGAAATGATTATTATTGAATCCGGCGCCAAAGATTATTCAGTTGAAGATGACATAATTTATGTTTATACTGATCCAAAAAAATTATCAGAAGTTCAAAAAGCGCTTGAATTTAAATCGTTGAAAATTGATAATGCAAAATTAGAGATGAGTCCAAAAAATTATGTCAAACTTGATGAAAATAAAAAAGAGGCGGTAATTAAACTTTTAACTGCCCTGGAAGAACTTGATGACGTCAGCGAAATATATACAAACGCTGACCTATAGATATTGGAGGAATTATGAAAATTTTAGCAATTGATCCTGGTTTTGCTCGCTGTGGATGGGCGATTCTCGCCAAAGGCGAGAAAATTCAGAATGCAGAATTCAGAATGCAGAATGAAATAAATTCAAAATGCAAAATTCAAAATGTAGAATTTAAAACCAAACCCCAAACCTCAAACCTCAAACCTCAAATCTGTCTCGTTGCTTGTGATTTGATTGAAACTGACAAAAGAAAAAATCTACCTCAGCGTTTATCGGAAATTTACAAAGCAATGAAATATCTAATTAAAAAATACAAACCCACTGAATTAGCGATTGAGTCGCTTTTTTGGTTTAAAAATCAAAAAACCGCTATGGCAGTAGCTCAAGCCCGTGGAGTTATTATTGTTGCAGCTCAAAATAATGGTCTGGAAGTTTCAGAATATACTCCTTTACAAGTAAAACAAGCAGTGGTAGGATATGGAAAGGCGACTAAAGATCAAATTCAAAAAATGATTAAATTACATTTACCAAATCAGCATGTCGCCAAACAAGATGATACCGCAGATGCGATAGCAATCGGGCTGACACACTTGCAGACAAGAAAATCCGAAGCACGAAATCCGAAATCCGAAACAAATCCGAAATCCAAATGACAAAAATTCGAAACCGTTTAGAAAATTTGAAAATTATAATTTAAAATTTATTTCGAGTTTCGATATTCTAATTTAGGATTTCCCCGCTAAGCGGGGCGATGGAGGAAGTATGCCGCAATTAAGACAAAACATAATAACCGGGGATTGGGTGGTTATTGCGCCGGAACGGGCTAAAAGGCCCAGTGATTTTGTAACTCGGGATACGGTAAAACAACAGACAAAAGAGGACTGTCCATTTTGTACCAATTCACCTGAGTATAAAAAACGATTAAAAAAATTTGATACCAAAAATATCTGGGTTATTCCCAATAAATACCCGGCATTTGTGGAAATTAAAACAAAAAAGCCAATCCTGTCTTACAAAGTGGAAAACGACTTTTATCGGGCGCGTCCATCAACTGGTGGTCATGATGTAGTAGTGATCAAGGAGCATGATACAGATTTACCCCATTTTTCCAAAGAAATTTGGATAGAATTATTAGAGACATTTGATCGTCGCTATGAATATTTTGACAAACTTTGTAATGTTGCCTATACCATGCCGATTTATAATCACGGCCAAGCTGGTGGTGCTTCAATTGAACATCCCCATGCCCAGATTTTTGCTTCCAATATTATCCCGAATTTAATCACCAAAGAAATTCATCATACGGAAAAATATTTTGAACACAATGGCAGTTGTGCTTTTTGTGAATTGATTAATCACGAAAAAAAATTCAAAAAAAGAATAATTTTTGAAAACAAGGATTTTGTTGCCTTTACTTTTTATGCGGCCCGATTTCCTTTTGAAATATGGATATTGCCAAAAGAGCATCAGAGTAGATATGAAAATGAAGCCAAAAGGAAATATCACACTTTAGCCGATTGTTTAATGGACGTTTTTGGAAAGCTTAATGCAACCTTAAATGATCCACCAGTCAATTTTTTTGTCCATAATTTACCCAATACAATATCAGAAACCGATTATTATCACTGGCATATAGAGATTGCCCCACGAGTAACTGGTTATGGCGGTTATGAAATGGGTTCAGGCAATGTGATTGATGTCGTTACTCCCGAAGATACCGCCAAATACTTACGCGATTCTTCCAAAAAAGCCAAAGTATGGGAGGGGAAAGAAAACAATTTAAAGAAAGGATAAATTATGAAAATAGTAATTATATCAAGTTGGCCGCCAACTCGATGCGGGATTGCTACTTATTCAGCTGATTTAGTGTCAGCATTAAAACAGAATAAACATCAAGTAGATATTATCTGTAAAATTGGTAATAATAATAAAGATAAAAATATTTATCCTATTCTAGATTTAAATGATCCATATTGGCCGTATAAAATCACAGAGCAGATTTTAAAATTAAAGCCAGATATAGTTCATCTACAACACGAATTCGCTCTTTATACACAAGTAGCAGATAAAAAATGCAAAATAGTTCGTCCAGCTGATTCTTTTAAAGTTGGTGAATTATTGTTCAGATTAGTAACTAAAAATATCCCAACAGTGACAACTTGGCATAGTTTATATCAAAAAATGCTATTAGAAGAAGTCGAATATTATAAATTATTTATGAATTTAATTGATGCTAATATTGTTCATCTAGATTTTCAAAAAAAGGTGTTGCGTGATTATTATAAAATCGTTCCGGAGAAATTAATTAATGTTATTCCACACGGAACATGGATTCCAAAAATTAATCAAACAAAAGAAAAATTAAGAAATCAATTTAATTTACCTCAAGACAAATTTATTTTTGGTATGCAAGGATTTTTGGCAATAACTAAAGGATTTGAAAGAGTTTTTGAGATTTGGCCAGAATTTGCTAAAAAATATCCAAATGCCCATTTAGTTTATGCAGGTGATGCCAGACCCGGTTCAATATCTGCCCAAGATTATAAAAAGAAATTTCTTAAGGTATACAATAGAATTAAAGATAAAAGCTCAATCACTTTAATTAATAAAATATTAACAAATAAAGAATACCCAGAATTACTAAAAACATTTGACGTAGCGATTTTTCCTTATAGATTTGCTTCGCAGTCAGGCAATTTATCTAAAGCTTATGGTTTAGGTCTACCGATAATTGTTTCAGATACACCGGGTTTAGTATCTTCAGTTAAAAAAAGTAAGGCAGGTTTGATATTTAAAAATGATAAAGATTTATTTAAATATATGGAAAAAATGATTAATAATCCACAACTTGTAAAAAAATTATCAAAAAAATCATATAATTATGCTAAAAAAGAAATTAATTGGTTAAGTGTGGCTGAAAAGCATATCCAAGTGTTTAAACAAGCAATTAATAAGCAAAAAAATATTTCAACAGATTCCAGATATGCTTTAATTCAAGAACGCAAAAAAGTAATATTTGGTATAAACAAATGACAACGAAAAAGAATCATAAAACAATCGCCATAATTCATTATACTTCACCTCCAATTATTGCTGGGGTGGAGTTGATGATTAAAGAACATATTGAATGTTTTAAAGATGACGGTTTTAAAGTAAAATTAATTTCT
>DAOVQR010000019.1 GCA_030628575.1 bacterium | reverse complement strand
GATAGGTAAAGTAGTTGTTACCGGATTAAATATGTATAAAAAAAGTTTAAAACCAAGTCGGAAAAATCAACATGGTGGAATTGTTGATATAAATATCCCAATAAATATAAGCAATGTTAAATTAATATGTCCAAGATGCAGTAAAGCGACAAGGATAAGTTATAAAAAAACTGCCAGTAACAAATTGCGTATTTGTAAAAAATGTAAGGAAACAGTAGATATCCACTAATACACAGATTTCACAAATAACCCCATAGACATCACATTTCATAATCGGACTAAGATGTCGTCCTGAATTTAGTTCAGGATCTCGAGATTCTGAAACGATCCTGAAACAAGTTCAGAATGACATGGTTCAGAATGACAGTGGAAGTATGATTTTAGAATGTGATGCTCATAATTAGAATTTGTTATACAAATATTAAAAATGATTAACTATAGAGAAAGTCAGTAGAAATTACACTTAAGTTGTCATTCCGAGCCCATCCGATTGCGCTCAGGGCAGGCTCGAGTCGAGGAATCTCTGTTAAAGGGGATTTCTCCATTACGTTAATGCTTCAGTCGAAATGACAAATATGTATAAATTCTACTGTCGTTGTCTATATTAGATAAATTAGTTATTAGCGAGGAGATAATGACAAGATTAAAGAAAAAATATATAGAAATCATAACACCGAAATTGATGAAAGAATTTGATTTAAAGAATATTTATGAAGTACCAAAGTTAGAAAAAGTAGTGCTTAATGTTGGTATTAATAAATCAAAAGAAGATTCTAAATTCATTGATATGGTCAAATCTGATTTGGCTATTATTACTGGACAAAAACCAGTCACTACTCTTTCCAAAAAAGCAATTTCCGGTTTTAAAATCAGACAAGGTGAAGTCGTGGGAGTTGCTGTTACTTTACATGGTGACAAAATGTATGATTTTATTGATAGATTTATTAATATTGTTTTACCTAGAATTAGAGATTTTAAAGGATTAAACCCAAAAAGTTTTGACGAGCAAGGTAATTATTCCATTGGTTTATCTGAACAAATAATTTTTCCAGAGATTAAATATGAAAATGTTGATAAAATATATAGTTTAGAGGTTTGTATAAAAACGAATTTAAATAATAATAAATTAGCCCAGTCATTATTGGCAAATCTAGGTTTTCCATTCAAGAAGACCAAAACTTAAAAGCCAAGTTTTTAAGTTTTGGTCTTAATATTTAATTTTAAACGGAGTATATATGGCAAGAAAAGCGTTAATTAAAAAAGCAGAAAAAAAACCAAAATATTCTACTAGAATTATCAGACGATGTTCGCAATGTGGCAGAATACATGGATATATGAGAAAATACGGTTTATGTAGAATATGTTTTAGAGAAAAAGCAAATAAAGGAGAATTACCAGGTGTAACAAAATCATCATGGTAATAATAAAGGTTTATTATGATAACAGATCCAATTTCTGATATGTTAACAAGAATAAGAAATGCCCAAATGGTAAAAGCAAAACAAACGCGTATTCCAACTTCCAAATTTAAACTGGCCGTATTGGAAGTATTAAAAAACAGTAAATATATTAAAAATTATAAAACCAGTAAAAAAGATATTATTGTTGAACTTGAATATCCATTTACTAAACCCGCTATTTCCAAAATCAAAACAATTAGTAAGCCAGGTTTAAGAATATATAAATCAAGTAAAAAAATCCGAAAAGTTTTGCAAGGATTTGGTATTGTTATAATTTCCACGCCGCAAGGTGTAATGACTGGCAAGCAGGCAAAGCAAAAAAATTTAGGCGGTGAAATTATTTGTGAAGTATATTAATAAAATATGATGCCAATCCGCGAATATATGCAAATGACACGAATAATTCATTTGCGGCATTTGCGTATGATTTGTGTTATATAACGGAGTGAATATGTCTAGAATCGGCAGAATGCCAATTACAATTCCAGATGAAGTGAGTATTGAACTTACCTCAAATAAACTTAGAGCAAAAGGTCCAAAGGGCCAGCTTAGTTTAGATATTCATCCAAAAATAAATGTTGTTCAGAAAGATAAACAGATGATAGTTGAAAAGAAAACCAATGATAAATTATGCAGATCTTTATATGGATTAACACAAAGATTGATTCAAAATATAATTACCGGTGTTTATAAAGGTTTTGAGAAAAAATTAGAGATTAAAGGTGTTGGATATCGAGCAGAAGCCAGCGATGGTAATTTAATTTTAAATGTTGGTTATTCTCATCAAATTAATCTTGAAATACCAGATGAAATTGAAGTTAAAGTTCAGAAAAATATAGTTACAGTGTCAGGTATTGATAAACAAAAAGTAGGTCAATTCGCGGCGCAGATAAGAGAAGTAAGAAAACCAGAACCATATAAAGGTAAAGGTATTCGTTATGTTGATGAAGTAATTAGACGTAAAGTAGGTAAAGCGGCTAAAACCGCTGTAGCTGGAGCATAATATGTCAAAAATAACTAAAGTAAAATTAAGAAAAAAAAGAATACAAAAAAACCGAGTAAAAATTATTGGTAGTAAAAATATACCAAGATTAGTTGTATTTCGTAGTAATAAACATATTTCCGCTCAATTAATTGATGATAAATCAAAAAAAACTTTGGTAGATATTAGTGATCAAAAGATTAAAAATAAAAATGAATTAAAGAAAACAGATATCGCTTATCAATTAGGAATGGAAATAGCAAAAATTGCTCAAGAGAAAAAAATTAACCAGTGTGTTTTTGATAGACGTTGGTATAAATACCATGGAAAAGTACAAAAATTAGCAGAAGGGGCACGAAAATCAGGATTAAAAATATAACTACAGATAAAATATATAATATCAGCGTAGATCAGCGTTAGAGTTATAATCAGCGTTAATCAGCGCTTGTAAGTGTATAGTGCCTACAAGGATAAATAATGTATAAAAAGAATTTCAAAAAAGAAAGATCAGAATTTGAAGAACAAGTTATTCAAATTAATCGAGTAAGCCGTACTATGAAGGGTGGTCGTAGAATGAGTTTTAGAGTGTTGGTGGTAGTGGGTAATAAAAAAGGCAAGGTAGGAATAGGAACTGCTAAATCAAACGAAATATTAGGCGCTGTTAATAAAGCGGTAGCAAAAGCTAAAAAAAATTTGATTACGGTTACTATTATAAATGGAACAATACCACATGAAGCTAAAGTAAAATTTGGTAGCGCTCTATTATTTATGAAACCGGCTTCTCGGGGAACATCAATCATTGCTGGCGGTTCGGTTCGGTTGATAGTGAGTATGGCCGGTATTAAAGATATTTTAACTAAAATTATAGGTAGTTCTAATAAAATAAATAATGCCAAAGCAACAATTTTAGGTTTAAGTCAAATGCGTAAAATTAATAAAACAGAAGAACAAGTTAATAAGAATAATTAGCTATTAGGAACTTAATGAAATTACATCAATTATCAATAACTAAACAGAAAAAAAAGATAAGGTTGGGTAGAGGTAACGCAGGTAAGGGTGGTACAACTGCAGGAAGAGGCACTAAAGGTCAGAAATCACGATCTGGTTATAACTTACCTAAAAGATTTGAGGGTGGACAAACATCGTTAATCCAAAAATTACCAAAAGTGAAGGGATTTAAAAGTATAAAAAACAAACCACAAATCGTTAAAATTTCCCAGTTAGACAAAGTTTTTTCACCAGACGATAAAATTAATTCCACATTATTATATAAAAAAGGATTAGTTGAAAATAAAAAAAAGCAGGTAAAAATATTAGCGGATAAAAAAATTAATAAAAAACTAAATATTTCAGGTTGTTTAATGTCAAAGAAAGTAGAAGAAACAATAAAGTAATAAATAATTAGCGTGATTAGCGACAATAAAATTAGCGCAGATTAATACATTATAAACCATGTTTGAATCAATCAAAAAAATATTCACATCAGAAGATTTACGCAAAAAAATTGGTTTTGTGTTATTAATTTTAATAATTTTTAGGATATTAGCTCATATTCCCATGCCGGGGGTAGATTTAAATTCTTTAAAAGATTTTTTTGATAAAAATCAAGCATTCGGACTTTTGAATATGTTCACTGGTGGGGCTATGCGTAATTTCTCAATAGTTATGCTTGGTGTGGGGCCATATATTACAGCTTCAATTATATTCCAATTATTACAAATGGTTGTTCCGTCTTTAGAAGCAATAGCTAAAGAAGGAGAACAGGGAAGAGAAAAAATAAATTATTATACCAGAGTGGTTACTGTGCCGTTGGCATTTTTACAATCATATGCCATGATTACCTTATTAAAAAATCAGGGGATTGTAATGCAATGGAATACGTTCGATCTTTTAACAATGCTCGTAAGTTTAACAGCAGGTACAATTCTTTTAATGTGGCTGGGAGAATTAATATCAGAAAAAGGTATTGGCAATGGTATATCATTAATTATTGCTTTGGGTATTTTATCTGGTGTACCAACACAATTTGCTCAAACTATAGCTACTGCAGATTCAACCAAAATTGTTGGACTTATAATTTTTGTAGTTCTTGGAGTATTGGCAACTGCAGCTATTGTTTTTGTCAATGACGGACAACGACAGATCCCCGTCACCTACGCGCGTAGGGTTAGGGGTTTAAAAAGCTACGGAGGTGTAGATACCTATTTACCACTTAAAGTAACTTTAGCCGGTGTTATCCCAATAATTTTTTCTTTATCTGTAATGGTTGTTCCTTCAGTTGTGGCAAAATTTTTAGAACAAGCTAAAGCCACACAACTGGTGAATTTTGCTCATTGGATAAGTAATTTATTTTCTAATAATATTTTTTACGGAGTATTTTATTTCTTATTGGTAATTGCTTTTACATTTTTTTATACATCAGTTGTTTTTCAGCCAAATCAAATTGCTGAAAACCTACAGAAAAGAGGCGGATTTATCCCTGGCTTACGACCAGGTAAGGAAACAGCTGAATATCTATCATCTGTTTTATTTAAAATTACTTTTATTGGTGCGATATTTTTAGCTACGATCGCTGTTTTACCATATATTGTGCAAGCATTGACTAATATAAAAACGTTAATGCTTGGTGGTACCGGAATTTTAATTGTAATTAGTGTAATTTTAGAAACTAAAAGACAAATTGAAGCACAATTAATTATGCGCAAATATGATAATTATTAACGCAAAATCGCAAAAGAAGCAAAATCTATTTTGTGCTTTAGCGTTTCTGGGTAATATTATGAAAAAACAAAATGTATCAATTCTGATTATTTTAATGGTAGTAATTATTGCTGCAATTGCTATTTATTGGACTAGTGCCAATAAAGGTGAAATTCAAAAAAATGATGAAGACGTAGTAGATTTTAAAGATAATCAAGACACAAAAGGAGTAGATTTTAATTTAAAAGGAACCGTAATATATGCTAACAGATTAAAAGATAAAAGTGATATTTATACTTACGCGCTAGAGACCAAAGAACCTAAAAAGGTTTTTACTGATGCAGATGAATCTGAAAAAATCAAAAATTTTGGCGGGATGTCAAATAATAAAGCTTTAGTACAAATGTCTAATTCCAAACAAGAATTTATAGGAATTCTATATAATATTTTAATAGATGGTAGCGGTAAAAGAGAAAGCTTAGTATCAGATTTTGCCAGCACGCAAGGACCTAAAATTTCGCCTAATGGTAAAAAAATCACCTACACATTATTTTCTAATGCTGAGGCCGATTTCGGTTTTAAATTAATAGTTGCTAATTCTGACAATACATCAAAATTTGAATTAGATAATGATAATTCAAATTTGATTATATTTAGCTGGAATCCAGATAGTTCAAAAATATGTTATTCCAAAGGATCAAATGAAAATGAATTTAAAATTTATATTGCAGATATAAATAACAATGACAAAAAAGAATTAACTACTATACAGGGTCAAGTTAATAGTATTCATTGGGGTAATGATGATTTATTTGTTACTAGTGTTTGTAACAAGAATAAATCTTTCAACGATACAGAAATATATAAATTTAATTTAAAAAAGACAAAATTGCAACAAATTACTAAAAACAAAACTTATGATAATTACCCGGTTTTATCTTCTGACGGGCAGAATTTTATATATTTCGCCGCTAACTACGATAAAGATAAAACTAATCTATATAAACAAGGAGAAATCTTTATTTCTGATATTAATGGTGACCATACGGCAAAATTGTCAGAAGGAAATTATCCAATAGGATGGATGGAATAAAAATATGAAATTAGTTAAAAAACCAATTTGTATTATTATATATGGAGCACAGGCATCCGGGAAAGGCACGCAAGCAATAAAAATTGCTGATGATTTTAATTTACAAGTAATTACTACCGGTGATTTAATTAGAATAGCTAGCAAAAAAAATAATAAATTCAGTCAAAAAATAAAAAAATATTATAATATAGGTAAGTTAATACCAGATAAATTAATGATAAAATTAATACAAAATAAAACAGATCGAATTAATATGAAAAAAGGTATTATAATTGATTGTTTTCCTAGAAATGTAGCTCAAATTAAACTCTTTGAAAATTTAATTAAAAATTATAATTTTAAACAAATTTTAGCTATTTACTTAGACATTAAAAAAGAAACATCAATTAAAAGAATATCTAATCGTAAAGTGTGCCGTAAATGTCAAACATCTTATAAACCTATGGGCGAATCTTATAAAACAGGAATATGTGAAAAATGCGGAGGTAAATTGATTGTTAGGTCTGATGACAATTCTGAAACACTTAAAAAAAGACTTGATAGTTATTACAAACAAACAATGCCAGTTCTTAAATATTTTGAAAAAAATAACAATTTACTGAAAATCAATGGTGAACCGGCAATTGAATCAGTTTATAAAAAAATAGTGAATAAACTAAAACAAAAAGGTATAATTTTATAATGAATATTAAAAATAAAAATGAAATTAAAATAATGTCAGAATCCGGCAAAATTTTAGCAAAAGTATTAAAACAAATAAAGGGTAAAATTAAACCAGATATATCTACTTGGCAATTAGATCAGTATGCAGAACGATTAATTTTGGAATATAATGCGAAACCGGCCTTTAAGGGATTTAAAAATTATCCCAATACTACTTGTATATCAATTAATAATGAAATAGTTCATGGCTTACCCTCGAAGAAAAAAATTATTAAATCTGGTGATATCGTGAGTGTAGATTGTGGTGTTTTATATAAGAAATATAATTCAGACGCTGCTTTTACAGTTGGGGTTGAAAAAATTTCTTTAGACGCTGAAAAATTAATAAAAACAACTAAAAAATCTTTAGATTTGGCTATTAAGAAAATAAAACCTGGTATCAAAATGCAAGATATTCAAAGAATTATTCAAACAACTATCGAAGGGGCAGGATTTTCAGTAATTAGGAGATTATCGGGTCATGGAATAGGAATAAGTGTTCATGAATCACCCCCAATTTACAATTTCGTAGGGCAAGGGCCAAACATCACTTTAGAAGCAGGTATGACATTTTGTCTTGAACCAATGGCTGCAGTTGGTACATATAGAGTAAAAACAAAAAATGACGGATGGACAATAGCAAGTTCTGACGGAAGTTTAACGGCACACTTTGAGCATACTATTGCTGTAACAGAAAATGGCTATAAAATATTGACTCACGTCTAATGTAGTTGACCTAATAATAATAATGTGATAGAATATCAATTGTATATAAAGGTAAAAAGATTAATGAGTAAAAACGTAATTGAGCAAGAAGGTGTTATAACTGAAGCTTTACCTTCAGCTATGTTTAAAGTTAAATTAAATATTGATCAGGAAATTATTGCCCATATTTCGGGAAAAATGCGTATGCATTATATTAAAATCATTCCTGGAGACAAAGTTTTAGTAGAAATGACACCTTATGATTTGACTAAAGGACGTATTACGCGACGACTGTAAACAAATGCAGAATGCAGAATGATGAATAAAGATATTATTAATTTGAATACAATAATATTATCAGTGTTGATCGGTAATGAATTAAAAATCAGCGTAAATCAGCGTAGCGAGTAAAAGGAGCGTATGAAAGTTCAAGCATCAATTAAAAAAATCTGTAAAGATTGTCAAATTATTACTAGACGTAAAAGAGGGAAAACTGGTAAATCAAAAAAACCAGTTAAGTTTGTAATTTGTAAAAATCCCAAACATAAACAAAGGCAAGGATAATTATGGCTAGATTATTAGGAGTTAATATCCCCGACAACAAAAGAATTGAAATTGCTTTAACTTATATTTTTGGTGTTGGTAAATTAACGTCTAGTAAAATTTTGTCCCAAGCCAATATTGATAAAAATACTTTGACAAAAGAACTTAAAAATTCAGAATTAGAAAGAATAAGAGAAATTATTGGAAAAAATTATAAAGTTGAAGGTGATTTAAAGATATTAACAGCTCAAAATATTAAACGACTTAAAGAAATTAATAGTTATAGAGGATCCAGACACATTAAAAAATTACCGGTTAGGGGTCAACGGACAAAAACTAATGCCAGAACCAAGCGCGGCAGACGAATTTGTGTTGGTAGCGGCAAAAAGAAAGTCGAAAAAACATAAAGCAACTCACCAATAACGAATTAAACCTATGTCGAATTATTAGTTATTAGATAAATTAGATATTAGCGAGGAATATGAAAAAAACAAGAAAAAAAATGAAAAAACGAGATGTTTCTATTGGAAAAATCTATATCCAGTCAACTTTTAATAATACAATCATTACAATTACCGATCAAAATGGTAATGCATTAACTAGTAGTTCCGCGGGATCACTTGGTTTTAAGGGTGCTAGAAAAACTACGCCATATGCTGCTCAATTGGCTATGCAGACAGCAGTGGATAAAGCCAAAAATAATTTTAAATTAAAAGAAGTAAATATTTTTATTGCCGGTGTGGGAAATGGTCGAGAAGCTGCAGTTAAAGCACTACATAATTCAGGTTTAATAATAAATAAGATTAAGGATACTACACCTGTTCCTCACAATGGTTGTAGACCTAAAAAATTACGTAGAGTATAAGGTATTTATGGCTAAAATGGATAATGTTTGTAAAATTTGTCGCAGATATAAAACTAAACTTTTTTTAAAAGGAGAACGGTGTGATACTCCAAAGTGTTCTTTAACTAAAAGAACATATAGACCAGGTATTCATGGACAAGCGAAACATCGTTTAACTGAATATGCAATACAATTAGCTGAAAAACAAAAAGCTAAAGCTATTTACGGTGTTAGAGAAAAACAATTTAAAAATTATTATTTAAAAGCTGCAAAATCAAGAGTTAACACTGAGGAAATATTAATTGGACAATTAGAGAGAAGATTGGATAATGTTGTTTACCGTCTTGGTTTTGCTTCTTCGCGTCCTCAAGCAAGACAAATGATTTTACATAGAAAATTTCTGGTTAATGATAAATCTGTTAATATCCCATCTTATCAAATAAAAGCAAAAGATATAATCAGACCAAAAAATAAAAAAATTCATCTTC
>DAOVQR010000126.1 GCA_030628575.1 bacterium | reverse complement strand
CGAGTATTATTGAAATAACAAAATATCTAAAATTAATCTTTTCAGTAAAAAGCCAGTAGAAAAATATAGATATCGCAAATAGAATAAAGTGATGAGGGGCAATCATTGCAACAATTAAGTTTATAAAACCGCAGTAAATTACTAATTTAATTTTATTTTTTTCTGAAGCTTTGATAATCAATATGATCGATATTAATGTTAATGCCATTCCCAAGGCAATATGCGGGTGCAGAAAGAAACGCCAAATGGGCTGCTGGTCAATTCCCCAAAAATCAGGCGGTATTAAATTCCTATCAAAATGATATTTAAAATATATTTCGTAAAATAAACCACTAATACCCGTAGCAAATATCAGTAGAAGCAATGAATATAATTTTGTTTTATAATTTTTGATAAAATAGCCGGTAAACCAATAAAAAGTCAAAAGAAAAAATACTGGGCAGATAATTCTGACAAATTGAAATATGGCAAATTGGGAGATTGATAAGATTTTGCTGATTTTTCCTAGAGAAATCCAAAAGATAAAAACCAGAATAGGTTGATGAGTTTCTGTTGTGTAACGATTAAAAATCATCCAGCCGGGATTATTCTTTGCCTGCAGGATTTTGGAAAAATAGGAATTAATATCTGTTACGGAAAAAAAATTTCCCAAATATACTAAATTTGCTTCCCTTGCATAATAATATCTAATAATAAACGGAATACAGGAAATTAGTGCTGTGGCTGATATTATTAATAATACTATTACCCATTCACGATTCCCGCACCTCGTAGGTGGCAGTTTTATTGCTTTCATATTGTTCTTTAGTTCTTTAGTTCTTTGATTCTTCAGTTTTTCTAAAGATGTAGGCCTCTTCATTTTCATACATTTGTTTCCAATTCTGTTCATCAAGTAATTTTTTATATAAATTCGTTTGCTGTTTCAATTGATCAATTTTATCTTGATAAAATAATCTGTTTATCCAATCTTTTGCTCCCACTTTTGCCAGGAAACTTGTTTTTTCAACAATGATATTTTTTATTTTATATTTATCTAAAATCTTATGCCAATTATCTTTTGGATTATTAATATCCAAATACTCTTGAAGAAATCTTTTATTATTTTCCTGCCAATGGACCATTCTGCCGTCATAAAACATTTTATAACCTTCTGGCATTTTCCAAAGCAAATATCCTCCCCATGCAAAATTAACAAAAGTATTTCCTTCTAAGGGGTTATTCTCTAAGTATTGAGTGGTTTTATATGGATAAATTTCTGGATTTTCATATGGATCTGTAGTGACAAAATTCCAATTTCCAAGCAAAGAGAGAAGCATTACAATATTAACAAAAAATAAACTTCCCAGCGTTATAAAATTTATCTGGAGATATTTATTCAGATTTTTCTGGCCAATTGCCTGTTGTACCAGCATTGTCATAAAGGGCAAACTTAAAATAATGAATATGGGCATATTTCTTTTATGCAGTAAAGCAGACAACAAAATTATTATTAAAATTATCAAAAAAGGAGGCGGAATTTTTCGGTAATTTCTATTAATAGAAATAAATATAGAAAACAATAAAAGATAAATTAGTTCAAAGATATTTAAAGGATATGCCAAAAGCGGAGACCATTCTACAATATGTGATTTTCCAAATGAATCAGTGCCAACTTGCCATATTTCTTTCCAGATTTCCCAAAAATATGGGCTTATCAAAGTTGCCAAAAGAGATAGAAGCAATATCAAAAGCAATATTTTTTTGTTTTTTGGAGAAAATATAGTATAAACAGCGAGCAATCCTATTCCAAGGATAAAACCGCCATGTAAATTTACCCATAGAATAATTAGCATTGGAATCAAAAACAGTATTTTTATGTTATTTTGATAATAATGTTTTAAAAGTAGATAAAGAATGATGATTGAGCCCAACCAGCTGATCACTTGCATTCTTACACCAATAAAACCAAACAAAGAAAATAAAGCAAGAATAAACAACAAAATAATTATTAAATTATTGGTTTGAAAAAATTTCTTGATGATTTTATATTCAATATAAAAAACTAGACAAATAATCAATGTAAATAAACTAGCTAAAAATAAAAAGTTAGTTTTACTATAGATGAAATAACTGATTAAATCAGAAAACCACTCATGGTCTATCCAAGTATGACCAAAATGACTAAAAGAATAAATATCAAAACGCGGCCAGATATTATTTACAAGCAGATCCTTGCCAATTCTTAAATGCCAACCCAAATCCACATCAAGTAAACTTATACAATTTCTGAAGGTGATTAAAAAAATTAATAGAAATAATAACCACAAAGCTATAAAATTAAATTTTTCTTGTCGAGATTTCATATTTCTATTCTAACAACTTTTCTGGTAAAATATAATAAGACACTAAATAACACAAAACGGAACACAAGCTTCACTGATAAATGTCTAAATCCGAAATCCGAATATCGAAACTCGAAACAAATCAGAAATTCGAATTTTCAAATTCTCTAAACTATTTTAAGTTTTTGTCATTTGCCCATTCGATTTTACTCAGGGTATCCTGAGTTTATCGAAGGATGGATTTTGATAATTAGAATTTGTTTCGGATTTCGTGCTTCGTGCTTCGAATTTTAAAAAACAATCTGTGTGAATCTGTGTAATAAAAGGATAATATGAGCGATGTCAATGCCAACAAAGATACAAATATTGATCGAACTCTATATTTTATGAGTAGGGAAGATGAAGAGCTGCAAACCCAAGCATTGGCTAAACGTTACGATCTGCCATATATTAACTTAATCAGCTATCCAATATTAGGCGATGTTTTGTATCTTGTTCCAGAACATGACGCCCGTGAGTATTTTATAATTGCTTATTTGAAATCAGCCAAAGAAATTAAAATTGCTACACCTAATCCCGGCAATAAAGATGTTCAGCAATACTTGGTGCAACTTAAGAAAAAAACAGGTCTTGATACTAGT
>DAOVQR010000031.1 GCA_030628575.1 bacterium | reverse complement strand
ATTTGCTCATACATATATTATATCACGCCGCAAGCGGCGGGAAATATGACCCTAAAGATGATTTAAAATTGGTAATTTAAAATTGTTTGATAACTATTTGTTTTGAATTTTGCATTGTTATTTTGCGTTTTGCTCTTTACGTTTTACATTATTAAAATTGGAATTCGTAATTTAATGGTATTATATCATTATTTTTCACTTTTAGTCCAGAATTTTTGGCCATCGGAGATGACCTCGATGCGACTATTTTGATCAGTACGTAAAATTTCACTGTTAATTGATGATAATAAATCTAAAGCAATTTGATGAGGATGTCCGAATTTATTGTCAACTCCGGCAAAAATTATTGATAATTCTGGATTTATTGCTTTAATAAAATCTTCATTGGCTGAATCTTTACTGCCCTGATGAGCAACTTTATAAATTTCTGATTGTAATTCATCTGCTGAATAATTTTTTAAAATAGCATTTTGCACCTCATCTTCAGCATCACCTGTCAACATAAAATCAATATTATTGTATGTTAATTTTCCTACAATAGACGTATTGTTGAGATTATCTATATTTTTATCGCGATAAGAATTTTCTGGCCAAAAAATTCTAAACTCAACATCTTCATCTAAATTAATTACATCGCCATTTCTGATTAATTGAAATGGAATATTTTTTTCTTTTATTGTTGTTAACCATTCTAAATATTCATTGGATGTATGCACGGCATCAGTGGAAATAATTCGCCCGACTTCATAACGTTTTATGACTTCAATAAGACCAGACACGTGATCAGCGTGTGGATGGGTTAATAGTATATACTCAATTTTTCTATCATAAAAAGGCATAATATCGCCAAGTTCAGATAAAACATTATTACATGGACCACCATCAATTAGCATATCCACATTATTCATTGTACGAACGTAAATTGAATCACCTTGCCCCACATCTAAAAAATAGACATGCAAAAATTTATCGGGTTTTTGAAAAACAGCAACCCAAATAAGTAGAGCTACGATTACTAATAGTCCAAGAAATAATTTTGTGTATTTTAGTTTCTGTTCATCATCCATGATGTTTAATATTATGCTAATGACGCAAATTTTATGCGAATGCCGCTAATAATTCATTCGTGTCATTTGCATACATTCGCGGATTGGCATCATATCACTTATAAATATATTTTTGCATTAATTTATATTTTTTATACAAATAAACTAATATTATTATCATTAATAGATAGTAAATTAAAATAAATTGCCAAGAGTTAAAATCTATTTTAAATAATGATATTTTAATAGTCGCAAAAAGCTCAACTATTATAATTATATATTTTAATAATAACCAAACAAAATAACCAACAATCTTCGCTAATGTTAAATTTATAAATGATAAGCCCAACATTAAAAATCCTGATGGTATAACTATTGGAACAACCAACAAAATCAAGAGATTCGTAAGTGGCGATAGAATACTAATCCTGCCAAAATTAGCTAAAATTATTGGTAAAGTTGCCAATTGCGCAGCAAGTGTTGCAGATAGAATTTCCCTTAATATTCGCGGGGTAAATTTTATACATTTAGCAAAAATTTGATTGAATATTGGACTCAAATATACTATTCCCAAAACTGCTAAAAAAGACAACTGAAAACCAATATCGTTATGAAGAATTAATGGATTTTGTAACACCATTAAAAAGGCAATAAAAATTAAAATATTTACAATGCTGCCTTTTCTACCAAGTTGTCTGGCTAACAAAAATGACCCAGCTAAACATGATGCACGGATAACTGATGTACGTAAACCGGTGATGATGCTGTAAAAAGCTAAACCTAAAATTCCCAAAATAAAAACTAAATTTTTAGGCCATTTTTTGGTAAAAATCTGATAATATCTAACTAAAATTGCTACATGAAGACCAGAAATGGCAATGATATGAGAAGTGCCAGTAGCATTAAAAGCATCAATCAAATCTTGTGGAATACCACGCCTTAATCCTAATAATAATCCATTCAAAAGTGCTGATGCTGGCTCAGAAAGAGTCTTTTTGATATTTTCTGAAGCTTGGTCTTTAATTGAATAAATAAATTTTTTAATAATACTGCCTTTATTTTTTGATATTAATTCTACGTCCGTATTATGTATAATAAAGAAAATTTGGTAACGTGAAAGATATGCTTTATAATCAAAATCATCATAAATTTTTGGCTGTTCTAATTTGCCTCTAATTTTTAATAAATCACCATATTTATATTGAGGATATTTGCCCACATCAATTAATATTTTTTGGCCGGTTAGATTTTCATCACCACTGATTACTTTTTGAATTATCACTTTTAATTTAGTTTTAAACTCCCTCTCGTCTGGTTCATCATAAACTAAAATTTGGGCTTCAATTATTTTGTCAGTTTGGATATCTTTAGGCGTGATTTTTTGTTGATAATAATTGTAATAAATTAATCCTGAAAAAAATATTATTCCACAGATACCTAAAATCCAAATGGATTTAGATCGAAAAAATACAACCACAATAACAAGTAATAAAATTAAAAATAATACAAAATACAAATTAGTTTGTTCAATATTTATATACTTAGCTAAAAATATCCCGGTGATAAAAACAATCTCAAAAATAATAAAGATTTTAGATTTTGACAAATTAGATAGTTGATTAATCATCAATTTCATTGTATCATATTCTTGATCTCTCAAAAGCGCTCGGGTTAGCATCGAATTACACTTTAAAGGATATAATTTTCGCGTGTAATTCGAGTTGTTTTCGGGTGTTTTAGCGAGATCCACAAGGAGATTAAATGATAAAAAAGAAAAAAACACAAATTAATAATGAACAAATAAAAAAATTTGAAGAAAAAATTGTTGAGCTTGAAAACGGCTGGAAACGAACTCAAGCTGATTTTGCCAATTATCAAAAAAGAACAGAAATTGACAAAACAAATTTAATAAAATCTGCTAATAAGGATTTGATTTTAAAATTACTGCCGATTTTAGATAATTTCAATCGTGCTTTAGATCACAAACCAGTTTTCTTAGACCGTCATTCTGAATTTACCGTGTCCCGTAGTGAGCTATGCTCTACTACTGGGGTTTCAGAATCTCAAGAGATCCCGAATCAAGTTCGGGATGACATTAATAATATAAAAGAAATCAGTGATTATCTTAAAGGATTAGAGCAAATAAAAAATCAGCTGGACAAAATTTTAGTTAATCATGGTTTGGAAAAAATTAATGTAAAAGCAGGTGATGAGTTTGATCCACAAATTCATGAAGCTATTATGACCGAAGAATCTGATAAATTTGATACAGATCAAATTATCAAAGTGATTGAAGGTGGATATAAATTAGGCAATGAACTCATAAGACCAGTTAAAGTAAAAGTGGGGAAATAGGTATGAAAATTATTAAAGACAAAATTAAAATCAACGACTTAAGAAAAATGTCCGAGAAAATGTTTGGCGGGTTGGTCAAAGCAGTTGTTGATATAAAAAAAGAAGTATTGGTAGTTGATGCGCCAATGCATGCCGATCAAGAAGCGTTCTTAATTAAAGAAGGTTCCAATCAAAATGATCTTTGGGGTATTAATTTATATCCAGATAAAAAGAATAAAGATTTTATTGAGTTTGATTCTATGATTAATATTCGCTCATCATGGGGAAATAGAACAAGGAGTGTTGATAATCCAAAGATTAGAGAAAAAATAGTAAGCATAATAAACAATGTGGTGACAAAATGAAATACCACAAGGATTTAACTTTTAGTCGCTGGAATAGGTTTACCTTATTTGAACAAATGGCAAACATTGGTTCTGAAGTTTTTCGAGCAATAAATTGGCGAAACAAAGATCCTAAATTAACACAACTTTCTTTTGAACGAGCTTTGGAACTTTTCGATTTAACTATTAGAGATTCTAAAAACAAGCAATCTCTTAAAGAGATCTGTCGAGCAAGAGAGGTTTTGGTAGATTATTTTGTCGGCGATAATGAATACAAATCTTCTAATAAACTTTGGCAAAATTATTTTTATGCTTTTAATTATGCTGCTAGGGTAAATCATTAAACTCATAAGAACTATAAAAGTAAAAGTAGCGGAATGAATCTTGACAGGTTTGTACTTGTGGTATCATCTTACTTCAAGCTTTGTTTGTCCGACTTCGTCGGATTTACTTCATTAAAAGCATAATTATATGGAGAATTATTTTTATGGAAGATGAAGATTATTATAAAATTTTAGGCATTTCTCAAAATGCTACTCAAGATGAAATCAAAAAAGCGTATCGTAAATTAGCTCTTAAATTACATCCTGATTGTGGTGGAAATCAACAAGAATTTATAAAAATAAATGAGGCATATGTTTCCTTAATTAATTTACAAGAGTTGCAGTACGATCAAATCAATGATCAATCTAATAATCAAGAACATTCACAATACAATCGGTCTAAACAGGAGTATTCACAATATGATCAGTCTAAAAATACAGATAGTGAACCCTTTATTTCTTTTGACACTGCCTTATCTCCAAATGGTAAATATTTTAGTAAATCTTATCATGGTTATAATGAAAAAATTGACAATAAATATTGCAAATATCTAAAAGGGAAAGTAGTTGGTTTCAAGTATGGTAATAAAACACCTATTTGGGAGAAAAAAATATACAGTCCTGAAGAAATTATAATTAATGATAAAGGACAAACTATTATAATTGACTCTTTATGTAGCTGCACAAAAGATTTAATCAATTGTCTATATGTTATTAATACAAAAGGTGAAACAGAAATAGAATATGTAGTCGAATCTAATTTCTGTATGTTTTTAATATCCTTCCGTCATAATCAATTAATTTGCTTAACGTGCAATCCTGATCGTTCATTATATCTTTTTGATTTAAATAGTTTTCAATTATTAAAAAAAGTTAAAACTAAAAGTAATTTCTGGCCAGCTATAGATAATTTAAGACAAGATACCAAATCTTCATGGGACAATTATATTTGTAAAGATGAAAATGTATTTAGCAAAGTTAAAAAGATAATTGAAAAAGAAAAAAATACATTTGATTCAACCAACAACAAAACAATTAAAGTTAAGGATCTAAATTTTGTTAATAAAACACTTTCTACTGAAGCAAAATGGAAAAGATTTAATGATATATATGGTAAATCCGAATTTAAAGGATTCATATATTATATTGATTATTTCGATGCAATGGGTGTAACAAAATTGAATCAGTTATTTAAAACTGATATTAGTTTATTAATTAAACAAGTGGGTAAACAAACAGAGAATAAATTTTATAGACATGGTCTTAGACCTGGTCCAGAAAAAATATATAAACTTAATGATAAGATTTCTAGAGAATTTAAACGTCCTATTAAAGGAATTGAAAAATATATTCCTGTATCACAAAAAGTCCTAAAAAAAATGAATAAGAAAGGAATTAACCAACTTATTGATTGTTTAAAATTTTCAACCAAAGAATTATTAAATATTAATGGTTTAGGTGAAAAAACTTTATATACTATCAATGAGTCATTGAAAAAATTTCACAATAAATCTTTAAGTGATAACGCACATATTTTAAATCACACACAAAAAATATTTAATCAAGAACAAATTTATATATTCCGATATAATTTTGAAGATATTTTTAATAAATATTGTAATAAAAAAAATATTCAAATCTGGCAAAAAGAAGGTTTTGAAAAATTAAAAAAACTTTTTTTATCAAAAGATATTTTAAATAATTTAAAATCTGGTAATATACCCATATTTTTTACGCCATCAATAGATGAGTTAGAAAAAGTAAATGTAGTTGAAAGATTTTATAAATGCCATGATATAAATTTATTTGTTAGATCATTCAAAAACTTTATTCGTAATGATTTAGGATTTCTGGGTATTGTATGTGGTCAACAAGCAAAAGCAGGATTATACTGGAAAAATAATTATTATGAGTTAAAAAATGTTTTAGATCAAATATTAAAACCACTTCAAAAAAAGGGCTGTTTTGGTAATTTTAATCCATATGCAGTTTATTTGTTTTTTTTAATTAATGACAAAACAATATATTTTAAAAAACTTAGTGATTTTAAAAAAATAGAAATAATACAATTTTAATTTGATAAAGGAGAAATAATAAATACTAAAACTATTAAAATCTTTATTGATTCAAATATGCTCGATCAAATTATGAAACTCGAAAATTTACCTATCAAATTGGAGTATTTTTATCCCATGGTCGACCCTCATCACATTAAAGATAAACATTTAAATGATCTAAAAAATGGGTCATTATCACTAAATACTATGAGACTATACCTAAAAGCAGAAACACTGTATAAAAAAACATCCCAAATCATTAGTGATAATAATAAAAATAAATTTTACTTAATTCAACGTCCTGATCAAAATCAACTCTTTCAATCATTTAATTCTAATGATCCTATATCGGTTTTTGGTAATGTTGCCTTAAAGAAAAATAACGAACGGTTAATAAAAGAAACTTTGAAAAAAATATTTAATATTTTTCCGAATATTTCAAAGAAAGATAAGGATTTATTCGTTTTACTAACTATTATTTTATGTGATAATAAATATTATTGGATAGTAGAATATAATCATCTAACAAATACTTTCTACAAATCTAAGTCAAATATTAAGGTAACAAATGTTGATAATAAGAAATATTTTATTACTTCTGACAAAAAAGGTATTTTCAAACAAAAAAATCAAAGAAAAATTGAAAAACATTTTACAAATATAAAAATTTTTAGCCTCGAGGAATTCGTTAATAAGTTTAAAATATTAAATAAATCAAATAAATAGTATTTGAAAACACTTGACAAAATGTAAAGTTTACTTTACAATCATAATAGTATAATTTATAATAATTTTACACAATAAATAATAATTAATAATCACGAATCAATCACAAATGTTATCTCGAATTATCGCAAATAGTATTAGAGATAATTAGAGTAAAATTAGAGTTTGATTAGAGAAAGGATATCTAATGTCTAAAATTATTGGAATTGATTTGGGTACAACTAACTCAGTTGTAGCCGTTATGGAGGGGGGGAAAGCTAAAGTTATCCCTACAGCCGAAGGCGCCAATACCTGCCCTTCTGTTGTTGCTGTTAATAAAAAAGGTGAAAAATTAGTTGGACAGGTTGCCAAACGTCAATCTGTTACTAATCCAGAAAATACTATTT
>DAOVQR010000123.1 GCA_030628575.1 bacterium | reverse complement strand
TAATATAAGCCAATTTTTTTATATATGATTTAAATCTCGATTATTATTTTAGAGGTAAAATATTTTGAGTGAAAGTAAAGATAATTTTGTTAAAATCATTTTTTCAGGCTTGGACAATGCGGGTAAGACGAGTATACTTACCGCTTTAGAGAGAAAATACAATTTTGAAAAGGAAATTTCGGAATTAAAACCAACAATTAAAGTAAATTATCAGAGCACAAAATTTCTAGGAAATGACGTAAAATTTTGGGATATGGGTGGTCAGAGTCAGTATCGTGAACTATATAAGGCGAAAGCGGAATTTTATTTTGCAGATACTGATTTACTAGTTTATTTAATAGATATTCAGGATAAACCAAGAATCCCACAATCACTAGAATATTTAAGTGAGATTCTAGAATTTTTTTCAGATAATGATATGGACGTTCCTGTAATTGTAACCTTTCATAAATTCGATCCCGACTTAAGAATTGATGATAAATTAATAAATTGGGTTATGGAATTAAAACAAAAGATTGCAGATGATTTTCCTGATTTAAAGATTTTATTCCAACAAACATCGATTTATGATATCATATCAATAGTGCAATTGGTTTCATATGGACTCTCTCTGTTTGACGAGAAGTTTTTTGAGTTATCAGAGTTATTAGAAAAATATATAGGGATTTTAAATTGTTTATCACTTATTCTTTTTGATAAAAATGGAATAATTATAAGTGAATTTTATAGTGAAAATATCAATTCAGATATGTATATTGAGTTTTTAGAAGATATTAGAGAACATCTCTTTTTATTGAAAAGAATGGAAGAGGAAAACACTTTAATGAACGAACTTACAGAAATGGAGGGGATTATTATTTCCTATTTACATAGAATCGAAGTGGGGAATGAGAATTTTTTCATATCAAGCCTTTTTGATAGAGATTCAAAAGATAAGTTTGAAGAAGAATTTGTAAATTTAAAGGATGAAACTATTGCAATTTTAAAAGAGATTATATAATTAATTATTTATTCTATATTTAAAAGCATTCTCGCTCTGTCAATTAATTTTTCTTTCTTTTTTCTATGTTCTTTAATAAATTTCAAAACTTTCTCCACGCAGTGGTTCTTATGATCTCCACACATTAATTGACCTGAAACGCATTTTTTATAGATTTCTTCTAATTTTTTATCATCTTCTTCAAAATGATACATTTCAATTTTATAGATCATACAAATGTCAGGTTGACCACCTAATTGTTCTTGCTCCTTTTTATCTTTACGCCCACCAGTAAACGCACCTTTTATTTTCTTTTCAATAGATTCTAGCGATTCGTTGAAATCAAAATAGCTATTTGGATTTCTCTTAGCCATTTTATCAGAGCCATCAAGCCCTTGAAGTAATTTGTGATATGTTGCTCCTGGCACAAAAAAGTTTTTATAATAACGTCGTGTTAAATCTCTGGTTAGTCTAAGATGAGGATCTTGATCAATTCCGACGGGAACAATTGTAGGTTGCGGTCCATCTAATACTTGCGGTAAAACAATATCACCAACTTGAATCAACGCCGCTAAATATAATCCAAAAGGTTTTTCTCCATAGATAGCATTTACCATATTTTGTGTTACTAATCTTCCTACTTTAAACGCTACGTCCTTTACTATTCTTTCTTCTGATTGGCGCCAAATATAGGTTTTTTTTGGGTCAGGATCCAAACCTAATGCTAATATATCAGCCAGGTTATCAACGGCATCTGGTTCAGCGTCTTTATAAGAAATTCCATTATCTTCATAAGATTCGATATCCGCGATGCAGTAATAGGCTTTTGCACCCATTTTTTGAAATTCCACAATCTCTAATGCTGTTGTGAGCGTACCCAAGTGAAAGGGGCCGCTAGGTTTTATTCCTGACATAACTGCCCAAGGTTTTTTATTATCTATAGCTTTAAATATTGCATCCAAATCACGATGTCCAAAAATTATTTTTCTCCTAAAAAACCGATTTGTGCTCATTTTTTCCTTATCCGTAAAACTAACTTCTTGAATACCAAATTCTTTAATTAATCTCTCGTAGTCTTCATCATAAAGAACGGATGAGCCCCATGGATCAATTCTGAAATCATCAGGCAATTTTTTTCAAGCTTTTCATTTATATATTTTTAAAAATCTGAACAATTGATTTATAGAAGCTATTAAAAAATAAAAAAATTGGTTTTAAATGTTTTGTTCTCGATTTTTTTAAAATTTTTATTTATTTGAGAGGAATTAAATTACTTTTCTAACCAACTCAGAAATATCAAGAGCTTTAATTTCATTATTTTTGATATGTGTTTTAAATTGGTTTAAACAGAAAGGACAACATGAAACAATCGCCTCAGCTGCAGTTTTTTTTGCTTCTTCAATTCGCTCATTTGCAGCAAAGGCAGATAAATCCTTGAAAGCTGATCGAACCCCACCACCTGAACCACAACACCAAGCATTATGTCTATTTCGAATCATTTCCACTAATTCAATTCCCGGTATTTTCTTTAAAATTTCTCTTGGAGTTTCATATATACCCATATGCCGTCCAATATGGCATGGATCATGATATGTTATTTTCATGTTGATTTGGTTGTTAAATTTTAATGTGCCACTATTTAATTTGTCTAATAAAAATTCAGGTAAGTGAATAACTTCAATTCCGTGGTCAAGACCAAATTTTTTTGGGTAAGTATCTTTCAATGTTCTATAACATCCAGCGCAAGATGTAATAATTTTCTCAATCCCAGAGTCTTTAAAGATCTTTATGTTTTTTTCAGCTATTTTTTTTGCTTTTTGAGTTTGTCCCGTCATATACACTGGAGATCCACAGCAAAATTCATTTTTAAGAATTTTGAATTTGATATTTAGTGAATTTAATATTTCAACTGTAGAAATTGCGACATTTTGTTCCCTGTAACTCGAAGTACAACCAACAAAATATAATAATTTTGCATCTGGTGATTGTTTAATGTTTGATGGCAACCAAT
>DAOVQR010000090.1 GCA_030628575.1 bacterium | reverse complement strand
TTGTAGCATATTGTATTATGCCAACACATATTCATTTAATTTTAAAACAAAACAAAGATGATGGTATTACTAAATATATGGGAAAATTATTAAATAGTTATTCAAAGTATTTTAATACCAATCATAAAAGAATCGGACCATTATGGGCAGGAAGATTTAAGAATGTAAGAGTGCAAGATGATGATCACTTACTCCATTTAACAAGATATATTCATCTTAATCCATGTTCAGCGAATTTAGTTAATAAGCCAGAGTATTGGAATTATTCATCTTACAATGAGTATATCAACAAAGTTAATAACAAAATTTGTAGTTATAAAAACATTATAAGTATTAAACCAAATAGATATAAAAGTTTTGTAGAAGATAGGAAAGATTACCAAGTAAAACTATCACAAATCAAACACTTTTTAATTGATAATTATACCGGCTAAATCGCAACCTCGTAGGTTGAAAATATTATCAAACCTGCTAAATTACTCGCAACCTACGAGGTTGCGGTGGTTGAATTCATGCTTATAAAATTGGTGTTTGTTAATTTTTTGTTATAAGTTATAATAAATTTACTATGAGTTTGTATTTAAAATATCGTCCGCAGAAATTTGCTGACCTTGTAGGTCAAGAGGCGATAAAAAAAACTTTAATGAACGCCATCAAAAAAGATCGTGTATCGCACGCTTATTTATTTGTTGGTCCTAAGGGAACCGGCAAGACCACTACGGCGCGGCTTTTAGCTAAAGCTCTAAACTGCCAGAAACGTAAAAAGGGTGAATCAGAACCATGTAATGATTGTTCAAGTTGCAATGAAGTAACAAATGGTCATTCTTTGGATGTTATTGAAATTGACGCCGCCAGCAATCGCGGGATTGATGATATTAGAGAATTGCGAGATAAAATTCGCTACGCACCAACTTCGGCAAAATATAAAGTTTATATTATTGATGAAGTCCATATGCTTACCAAAGAGAGTTTTAATGCTTTACTAAAAACTCTAGAGGAGCCGCCCAAGCATGCTATTTTTATTATGGCTACCACTGAGCCGGACAAAGTTCCAGATACTATTATATCCAGAGTGCAGGAATTTGATTTTAAGCGAGCTACAATTAAGGAGATAGAAGAAGATTTAAATCGAATAATTAAACAAGAAAAAATTAATATTGAATCAGAAGCTTTGAATTTAATCAGTCAATCATCAGATGGTTCATTCCGTGATGCAGAATCAATCTTAGATCAGGTCAATTCTTTGGGAGAAGAAAAGATTACTATCAAAATAGCCCAAGAAGTAATGGGGATTGTGGCAGATAAAATAACCGGTGATTTTATTGAATTCATCAGCCAAAATAAACCAGACGAGGCAGTTAAATTAGTCAATAAAATTTATACTGAGGGCTATGATTTGGCAGAGTTTAATAATCGCATTATTGAATATTTGAGAAATGTATTATTGACATCATCTAAATTAGATCTAGAATCAACAATATCAGAAAAAGAATTTAAACGGATTCAAATATTATCAACTAAAATCAGTCCAGAAAAAATACTAGATATGATTAATAAATTTTTACAAGTTGGTCAACAAATGAAATCAACAAAAATTCTACAGTTGCCATTGGAATTGGCAGCGTATGAGATTTCAGATTTCAGATTTAAGATTTCAGAATTAAACTCGAAATCCGAAACCCAAAATTCAAAACAAATTCAAAGTATAAAACCCAAAATTCAAAACAAAATTGAGATTAATGATAAAATCACGGTAGACAAGCAAAATTCTAATGATCAAAATTTAAAACCACAAGAAAATCTTAAATCTGAAATCTTAAATCTGAAATCTACAGATTCCCAAACAAAATGGGTAGAATTGATTGAAAAAGTTGGAGAAAAAAACAGGTCTTTAACATCATTACTAAAAGATTCAGAATTTCTTGGTATCCAAGACGATAAATTAGTCATTAGGGTTAAATTTAAATTTTATGCCGAAAGAATTAATGATAAAAAAAATTATAATATTTTAATTGAAGCCGCTCAGGAAGCTTTTGGTAAAAAATTAAAGATAGACTGCCCTATAGGGAAATTTCAGAATTCCCGCCAATACAGCGGGCAGGCAGAATTCAGAATTCAGAATGATAAATCAAAATCAAAAATTGAAACAGAAGATAAAGAAAATAGTAATGATTTAGTTGATGAAGCGGTGGAAATGTTCGAAGGATAAATCCAAAATCCAAATTACAAATGTCAAATGAAAAGAAGAAAATCCAGATGACTTAATAATTAATTTGACATTAAATCATTTGAGCTTGAATTGACATTTGGCATTTGAGTTTTGACATTAATTAAATTGTGCTTCGAAATTTATTCGTTTTCCCCTTGTTATCCACTCATTTTCCTCAAATAAAATAATCTAACCTGAAAATTGCCAGAATTGGTATTTTTTTTTATATTAACAATGTGGTGGGAATTAGAAAACTAGGGAACTAGAAACTAGAGAACTAGAAAACTAGCAATATAACAATGGAATTCTATGGCTATAAAATCAAAACAATTTAATAAAGTATCAAAGGTAAAAGCATCGTCATCTGATTTAAGGTTGCCGCCGCAGAATCTTGATGCTGAAAAATCTGTTTTAGGATCAGTACTTCTGGATAAGGATGCAATTATTCAAGTTGGAGATATTTTAGGATCAGATGATTTTTATGAAGATAGGAATGGAATAGTATTTGGGGCAATGCTCAATCTATTTGACAAAAGAATGCCGATTGATGTGGTAACTTTAACTAATGAACTGGAAAAGAAAAAACAGTTAAAAGAAATCGGCGGCGCAACTTATTTAACTAATTTAGTAAATTTTGTACCAACAGCCGCCCATGCGGCAAAATATGCGGAAATTATCAAAGATAAATCAGTATTACGACAATTAATTCATGTGGCTAATACAATTACCGAATTGGGATATCAGGAGCAGAGAAATATAGATGAAATTTTAGATGAATCAGAAAGAGAACTTTTTTCCGTATCACAAAAATTTTTTACACAATATTTCACCCCAATAAAGTCCATTTTGACTGATGCATTTGATCGAATTGATGAATTGCATAAACAAAAAGGCAAATTAAGGGGCTTGTCAACTGGTTTTCGTGCTTTGGATAATATTTTAGCAGGTCTACAAGAGTCTGATTTAATTATTATAGCATCGCGACCCTCAATGGGTAAAACTTCTCTTGCTTTAAATATTGCCCAATATGTTGCGGCGCATGAAAAAAAATCAGTCGGGCTTTTTTCTCTGGAACAATCAAAAGAACAGTTAGTAGATCGTTTGCTTTGTTGCCAAGCTGGAGTAGATGCCTGGAAATTAAGGACAGGTAATTTAACCGAGGATGATTTTCCCAAAATCGGTTATGCTATGGGAATTTTATCGGAAGCCCCATTGTTTATTGATGATTCACCAATGCTTAATATCATGGAAATTAGAACTAAAGCCAGACGTTTGCAGGCGGAGCATGGTCTGAGCTTGGTTGTTATTGATTATATGCAATTAATGCAGGGTCGAAAAAGTTCCAGTGATATTAATCGGGTTCAGGAAATTTCTGAGATTTCCCGTGGTCTTAAGGGTTTAGCCAGAGAGCTGAACGTACCAGTAATTGCTTTAAGTCAGTTGTCGCGAGCAGTTGAGCATCGGCCAAATAAACGGCCAATGTTGGCTGATTTACGCGAGAGTGGATCTATAGAACAAGATGCTGATGTGGTGATGTTTATTTACCGGGACGAATATTATGATCCGGAAACTGAGAAAAAGAATATTGCCGAAATTTTAATTAAGAAACATCGAAACGGACCAGTGGGTATGCTGGAATTGTATTTTCATCCAGAACAGACCAGATTTAGAACTCTTGAGAAAAAACAAGTAGATAACATCGAAATTTAGGCATAATATCAGAAATATGGGTCTAATTTGCTAATATTTGTTCAATCATTTTCTTTTTAATTTGTATTCTAAGTCCTCTATGTATTGTTACTTTTTCT
>DAOVQR010000056.1 GCA_030628575.1 bacterium | reverse complement strand
CAACACCAGCGGTAGTGTTAATTCCGGATAATACCGGCAGTAAAAACATTGCTGCCAAAATGATGCGAACAACAGTTGAACAAGCAACTGGGTCAGATATATTATCTAAATAATTTTAAATTTTTAATTTTTAATTTTTAATCAATTTCCAAATATCAAATTTACAATTTTCAAACAAATAATACAAATATTCATTCGTAACATTAGTTATTTTTATTAGTAACATTAGAATCATTATAAGGAGTTTCTATGTCAACAGGAAAAATTAGTAAAGTTTCAGGACCATTGGTGGTTACCAAAGATTTAGAAGACGCCAGAATGTATGATGTGGTCAAAGTATCAGACGAAAAATTAATTGGTGAAATTATCGAAATGGACAAAAATAAAGCTTCTATTCAAGTTTATGAAGATACAACTGGTCTTGGCCCAAACGAAGAAGTTATAACGACCAGCAAACCACTTTCTGTGATGCTAGGACCAGGATTGATGGGTTCAATCTATGACGGTATTCAACGACCATTGCAGTTGATTGAAAAACAAGCTGGTGCTTATATCACCCGAGGAATTGAAGTTCCGGGATTAAATTTAGAAAAAAAATGGATCTTCAAAGCTCGGGTTAAAAATGGTGATAAAGTAGAAACTGGTGATATTATTGGCGAGGTTGATGAAACTACTTTGATAAAACACAAAATTATGATTCCGCCGGGAATTAAAGGAACTCTAAAAGATATAAAATCTGGTGAATTCACAATCAAAGATACCATTGCTCAAGTTGAAACAAAAGATGGCAATAAAGATATTACTATGATGCAGGAATGGCCAATTAGAAAATCACGACCATACAAAGAAAAACTAGAACCAAAAATTCCTTTAGTTACCGGGCAGCGAATTATTGATACTCTTTTCCCTATTGCCAAAGGCGGTACTGCTTGTATTCCCGGACCATTCGGTTCTGGAAAAACTGTGGTTCAGCATCAACTGGCAAAATGGGCTGATGCAGATATTATTATTTTTATTGGTTGTGGTGAGCGGGGAAATGAGATGACTGATGTATTGCAAGAATTTCCTAAACTTAAAGATCCCAAATCAGGCGAACCATTAATGAAACGAACAGTGCTTATTGCCAATACTTCTAATATGCCAGTAGCTGCTCGAGAAGCATCAATTTACACTGGGGTGACCATTGGTGAATATTTCCGTGATATGGGCTATAAAGTCGCCCTAATGGCTGATTCCACCTCCCGCTGGGCCGAAGCTTTAAGAGAAATGTCCGGCCGTCTGGAAGAAATGCCCGGCGAAGAAGGATACCCCGCTTATCTTGGTTCACGAACCGCCAGCTTCTATGAACGTTCTGGTTATACCATTTGTCTAGGATCAGATAATCGGGAGGGCTCATTAACTTTAGTTGGCGCCGTTTCTCCTCCGGGTGGTGATCTTTCCGAACCAGTCACTCAGAATACTTTGCGTTGTGTCAAAATTTTCTGGGGTCTGGATGCCTCTCTTGCTTATAAAAGACATTTCCCAGCCATTAACTGGCTTGATAGTTATTCATTATATATTGAAGATATTAAAGATTATGTTAAAAAAGAAATTTCGGATGAATGGTTTAATCTCAGAACTGAAGCTATGGATTTATTGCAAAAAGAAGAATCCTTGCAGGAAATTGTTAGATTGGTTGGAGTTGAATCTTTATCTGCCAATGATCAATTGATATTAGAAACTGCTAAAAGTATCAAAGAAGATTACTTAATGCAAAATGCTTTTGATGAAACTGATACTTATACTTCCTTACCCAAACAGTCCAAAATGCTGGAAGTAATAATAAAACTCTATCGTAAACGCAGAGATCTGATTAAATCTAATACTGAAATTGATTTGAAAAAACTTTTTGGTCAAGATGAAAAATCAAAAATGGCTGAATTAAATGATGAAATCGCCAAAATGAAATTCATCCCAGAAAAAGAGTTAGATAAATATGACAAGTTGATGGAGAAAATTGAGAAGATGGAATTATAATGAAATAACATGCGCCAATCTTTTTACGCGAATATCGCCAATATTTTATTAGCGTGATTAGCGGAATAGATTAGCACAAATTAATACGAGGAGTCACTATGCAAAAAGAATACAAAACAATTCAATCTATTGCCGGGCCATTGGTTTTAGTTGATAAAACTATTGATGTTAAATATGAAGAAATGGTGGAGATCGAATTATCCTCTGGTGAAAAACGTCGCGGTAAAGTGCTGGAAATTAATGAAGATCGCGCTTTAGTGCAGATGTTTGAAGGATCACAAGAAATTCTGCCCAAAGACACTACGGTAAAATTTTTAGGTAAAACTGCTAAAATTGCGGTATCAACTGAAATGCTTGGCCGAGTTTTTTCCGGCGCCGGAAAACCAATTGATGGTGGTGTCGAAGTAATTGCCGATAAAGAATTGGATATTAATGGCAATCCGATTAATCCATACGCCCGTGACTACCCTAATGACTTTATCCAAACCGGCATTTCCACTATTGATGGCCTAAACACTTTAGTGCGTGGTCAAAAACTGCCAATTTTTTCTGGTTCTGGTTTGCCTCATTCCCGTTTAGCTACTCAAATCGCCCGTCAGGCGCGAGTAATCAGTGAAAAAGGACAAGACGATAAAGAAAAGTTTGCTATAGTTTTTGCTGCTATGGGTATCACTTTTGAAGAAGCTCATTATTTCATTGAAGATTTTAAAAAAACTGGTGCCATTGAAAAATCAGTTCTCTTTATTAATCTAGCTGACGATCCAGTAGTGGAACGTATTTCCACCCCTCGATTAGCTTTAACCACTGCCGAATATCTGGCTTTTGAAAAAGGTATGCATGTTTTGGTTATTCTGACTGATATGACAAATTACTGTGAAGCATTACGTGAAGTTTCTGCTGCCCGTAAAGAAGTGCCGGGCCGCCGCGGATATCCAGGTTATCTTTATACTGATTTGGCTACAATTTATGAAAGAGCTGGCCGTATTAAAGGAAAATCGGGTTCAATTACTCAAATTCCGATTTTAACTATGCCTGAGGATGATAAAACTCACCCAATTCCTGACTTGACTGGTTATATCACCGAAGGTCAAATTATGCTTTCCCGTGTTTTATATAATGCTGGAATAATGCCTCCAATTGACGTTTTGCCATCTTTGTCTCGTCTAAAAGACAAAGGTATTGGTGAAGGAAAAACCCGCGAAGATCATTCTCAAGTATTAAATCAGCTGTTTGCTTCTTATGCTCGTGGTAAAGAAGCCAAAGAATTGGCGGTTATTCTTGGTGAGGCGGCACTTTCTGATGTTGATAAGAAATTTGTTGAGTTTGCTAATAGATTTGAATCTGAATTTGTTTCTCAAGGCGAAAATGAAAACAGAACCATTATCCAAACATTGGATCTGGGCTGGAAACTAATGAGCATCTTACCAGTTTCCGAACTAAAACGATTGAAACCGGAAATGATTGAAAAATATATGAGAGGTAGTAACAAGTAACAAGCGACAAGTAACAAGTATGAAGAAAAATCAATATGGCAAATTGTATAACTTACGGCAAGAAGTTGCTAAATTATTAAATGGTTTTATCAAATCCATAAAATAATTTACTTGTTACTTGTTACTAATCTACTTGTTACTTGTTACTAATTTACTTGTTACTTGTTACTAATTTACTTGTTACTTGTTACTAATTTACTTGTTACTAAGGACATTTATGAAACTGAAGGTTAATCCTACAAGAATGGAACTGCTGCGTCTAAAGCGCCGTCTTAAGATTGCCCAAAAAGGACATAAACTCTTAAAGGAAAAAAGAGATGGTCTGATGAAAGAGTTTATGGAAGTTATTAAGCTGGCAAAAACTACACGGGAAGAAATGGAGCAAAAACTGGCAATTGCTTTTCGTTCCTATACTTTGGCAGCATCCAATACCATTCCTCAGGCTATGGAGGCAGCTTCCACTTTACCTTCACAAAAAACTGATCTCAAATTTTCTACCAAAAACGTGATGAGTGTTAATATCCCGCAAATTGAAGTTCAAACTTCCGGAGATTGGCTTTCATACGGTTTTTATGATACTTCTGGCGAATTGGATATTGCAATTATAAATTTGCAGGATACAGCACCACAGATGATTAAATTAGCCGAAATTGAAAAATCTGCCCAGTTAATGGCAAAGGAAATTGAAAAAACCCGCCGCCGTGTTAACGCTCTTGAACATGTTATGATTCCCAACATTGAAGAAACTGTAAAGTATATTACTATGAAACTTTCCGAACAAGAACGAGCCACAATTACTACCACAATGATTGTTAAAGAAATGATTGAGAAACAAGAAACCGAAATTCACATAGTACTAAATTAATAAACAAAATTGATGTTATTGATGTCGATATACATTTTTACAGTGTTTTTGTCGAGTAGTAGTCGATAGAGCTAAACTCAACTTTACGGGGTAAATTTAAGTTATAAATTTAAGATAATTGTCTTTATTTATTACTTGATATTTTGCATTTTTGTATGTTTTCAACCATTCTTTGGGAGGTTTCGGAACTTTTAAAGCAGACCATTTGCATTCATATCCATAAAGTTGACCACCTCGTTCTTCTACTAAATCAATCTCTTTTTGATCATAAGTCCGCCAGAAATATTGATTAGCAAAAATTTGAGTATATTTTCTTTTTTTAATTCTTTCCAAAATAATATAATTTTCCCATAGTTGCCCAACATCATTTCTGGTCTTTAAATCATTAAAATTATTAATTAGCGCGTTTCTAATACCGTTATCATAAAAATAATACCTCGAGTTTTTAGTAACCTCTTTACGCAAATTTTTACTAAAACCATTTATACGAATAATAACGAATACTTTAGTTAGTAAATCCAAATAGCGTTCAACTGTAGCAAAATTAATATTTAAATTGTTTGCCAGTTCGGAAATGGATACTTCCTGACCGATTTGAAAAGCCAATAATTTTAGGATGTCAATTATCTTTTGCGATTTTTTTAATTCTGCTAGAACTAACATATCTTTAAATAAGTAATGATCAATGATTGAATTTAATAATTGCTTTTTTTCATCTAAATTGGATGTGGTAATAACTTCTGGGTAACTGCCAAAAATAAGCCGCTCGGGCAAATTTTGAATAGTTAATGAATAATCTTCATATTTTTTGAGTTCTATCTGAGCAATAGGAAACATTTCAAACTGCCACTTTCTACCGACTAATGGTTCGCCAATTTGATTGGCTAATTCAAAAGAAGAAGAACCAGTGGCAATTACTCTAATATTCGGGATATGGTCAACAATCAGTTTAAGATTTAAACCAATCTGATCAATATGTTGTGCCTCATCAATAATTAGAATTTGATACTCGTCTATATGTTTTTTAAGAACTGCTATGCTTCTGCTTGATAACCATTCTTGAGTAGCTCTATCTTCTCCACTAACAAAAAGTGTTTTTTTCTTTAATGTTTTTTTGATTTCATTTAATAAAGTGGTTTTACCTACTTGTCTGCTACCATAAATGACTACCACT
>DAOVQR010000109.1 GCA_030628575.1 bacterium | reverse complement strand
TATAAGATTCAATATATTTTGTTGTCTCTGTAATTGTTTTATCAAGTTCTGATAATATTTTTTTATCAGATTTAGTTATAGTTAAATTACTGCATTGTTTCATTGTTAAATTGCTTGCCCCGTAGTGAAACTGAAGGTTTCTACTACTGGGGTTGAATTTGTGTTGTTTCGTGTTTGTGCCTGTGGTTATTTGTGTGTCGGTGAGTGCTATAAGCACGAAACGTGAGGCGTTCCAAATTTTAGTTGTAAAATTTCTCATTGCTCTGATTTTATCTTCAGAAATACTAGTATCGTTTCCTGTACCTGTTCCAAAAACTAAGGCCATTCTTACTGCATCAGATCCATATTCAGTGGCTACTGCCAAGGGATCAATAACATTACCTTTTGATTTAGACATTTTTTGTCTGTCTTTATCTCTGACTAAACCGTGTATATAGACAGTTTTAAAGGGTACTTTCCCTGTTTGGTAAAGTCCCAACATAATCATTCTGGCTACCCAAAAGAATAAAATGTCCCAAGCAGTTTCCATAACAGATGTTGGATAAAATTTCTTAAAATCCCCCTTTCTGTTTGTCATTAAGGTCGCGAATGGCCATTGTCCAGAAGAAAACCAAGTGTCAAACACATCGGGATCCTGATAAATATCAGTTGATTTACATTTTGAGCATTTAACAGGTTTTCTATTTATATCAATCATCACATTATCGCATTTTCTGCAATAATATGCTGGAATTTGGATGCCCCAAACAATTTGGCGTGAGATATTCCAATCTCTAATATTTGTAAGCCAATGACGATAAATCTTTTCAAATTTTTTAGATACAAATTTAACTTTGTTTGATGAAACAGCATCAAGCCCCATTTTTGCCAAAGGTTTCATTTTTACAAACCATTGAAGCAGAATTCTTGGTTCAATGATTCTATTGCATTTATAACAATGCCCAACTGTATGTTCATAATTGTCTTTAATTTTAGATATAAATCCTTCTTTTTTTAGTTTTTCTACTACCTTTTCTCGTGCTTTGACAATTTTTAATCCTTGAAATTCACCACATAAATTAGTTAATTTTCCATATTTATCTATAGCAGTCAATACCTCGAGTTTATGCCGTTTGCCTATTTCAAAATCAATCGGATCATGAGCAGGGGTGATTTTTAAAGCTCCGGTACCGAATTTTGGATCAACCTCAGAATCTGCAATAATTGGTATTTTCCGATTAGTTAAAGGCAATAGAACTTTTTTGCCGATAAAATTTTTGTATTTTTTATCTTTTGGGTTAACTGCTATGGCAACATCAGCAAACATTGTTTCTGGTCTGGTGGTGGCGACGGTGATATAGCTTGTAGCTTGTAGCTTGTAGCTTATAGCTCGCAATTTATTACTTGTTACTTGCCCGCCTTGCCGCGGGGCAGGTCGCTTGTTACTTGTCGCTATTGGATATTTGATGTAATAAAGAGGATCGGTTTGCTGAGTATATTTGACTTCGAGTTCAGAAAGTGATGTTTGATGTTTTGTGCACCAGTTGACTGGCCGCAAATCACGATATAATAGACCATCTTTATGCATTTTTTCAAATGTTTGATAAACAATTTTAATTATATCTTTATCTAGTGTAAATTTTTCTCTAGACCAATCACAAGAAGCACCAAGTTTTCTTAATTGATTTTCCATACGAATTTTATTTTCTTGAGTAAAATCCCACATCATTTTGTATAATTTTTTACGTTCAAAATGAAAACGAGATTGTTTCTTTTTTTCTAATTTTTTTTCAAAGACCACTTGAGTTTCAAAACCAGCGTGATCGGCACCCGGCAACCATAGAGTTGGTTGTCCTTTCATTCGATGATATCTGGTCATAATATCTTCTAATGTAACGAAAACAACGTGTCCGATATGAAGCGAACCATTGGCGTTTGGCGGCGGCATAATTATACAGAAAGGTTTGGCACCTTTTTAATATTTGGTTGCTTATCAGGATTAAAATAGCCATTTTTTTCCCACATGGCGTAAATTTTATCTTCAATTTCATCAGCATTGTAACGTTTTGTAAGTTCTTCCATAATTCATACTTCCTAATTCCTAATTCATTATTCTAATTTGAGATTTGAATCTGCTTTTACATCATACCATTTAGATTTTTTGTCGGCAATTATTTTATAAGCAGCAACAACTCCCATAATAGCAGCATTATCAGTACAATATTTTATTGGAGGGATATACAAATCAATTTTTAATTTTCCCGCCAATTCGGCGGACAGGCAATTTTTAATTTTCAATGAATTTTCAATGTTTAAATTATCAATTTCAAATTTCATTTTTTCTCTAAGACAAGAATTTGCTGCTACTCCCCCGCCAAGTAAAATTGATTTAACGCGGTATTTTTTTGCAGCACGTAAAGTTTTAACAACTAAAACATCTGTAACTGCTTCCTGGAATTCATAGCAGATTTGCTTAATTAATTTTTTAGAAAATGGTTTTTTTTGTTTTTTTAGATAATATAAAACTGATGTTTTTAAACCTGAGAATGAAAAATCAAAATTATTTTCATTAATCATTGGGCGAGGAAACTTGGGTAAATTTTGAATTTTGAATTTTGAATTTTGAATTTTTGACGCTATTGCGTCAATGATTGGTCCGCCAGGATAACCAAGATTTAACATCGAAGCCACTTTATCATAGGCCTCGCCGGCGGCATCATCGCACGTTTCGCCGATAATTTTGTAATCCAAGTGTTTTTTCATATAAACTAAATTTGTATGTCCTCCGGAAACCACCAATGCTAAAATTGGAAATTTTGGCAGATTGTTACATTGTTCAATTGTTACATTGTTCAATTGTTTTGAAAATTGAAATTTGTGATTTAAAACTTGTTTGTTATTTGTAATTTGTGATTTGGTGCCTACGCTAATTTTATCAGTGATAAAATTAGCGTAGATGTGTCCTTCCAAGTGGTTAACAGGTATCAGGGGTTTTTTGAAAACATACGATAGGGTTTTAGCAGTATTTACACCAACTAAAAGTGAACCAATAAGGCCTGGACCGGTTGTCACTGCTATCGCATCAATACCATCAAAACAATTTTTAATTTTAAATTTTAAATTTTTATTCAATTTCAAATGATTTAATTTTTCAATTTGAGAATTTGAGAGTTGGGATTTATTTGGAAATTGAGAATATATTGCCTGTTTTATTACTGGCAATATATTCTTGATGTGTTCTCGTGATGCCAATTCGGGATAAACCCCACCGTATTTGGAGTGAAGTTTTATTTGAGAACTAACGATATTACTTAAAATTTTTATACTTGTTACTTGTCGCTTGTTACTTGTTACTTCTAAAACCGCTGCGGCAGTTTCATCACAGGATGTTTCAATTGCAAGAATTCTGCATTCTGCATTTTTATCCTGAACCCCATTGGGGTCGAAGGACTGCATTCTGCATTTTTTATTGTCCATTGACATT
>DAOVQR010000135.1 GCA_030628575.1 bacterium | reverse complement strand
TATTACGATAACCTTTTTGTCAGTTGTGGGTTTTGATTGTATTTGCATAGGGGATTAATAATGTATTAATCTGCGCTAATCTATTTCGCTAATTACGCTAATTATTTATTTGCGATATTTGCGTAAAAAATTTGCGCATGTTATTACCTTGTATTTTTATTTTTCTGTATATAATTTATGCATTTCCTGATGAATTAATTTTGGTTCAACATTGTTTAATTTTCCAACCATTACAATTCTTAAAACATTAACTTCATTATCTTTTGCCAGCCAATAGGCAACTAAAGGTTCAACGCCGAAAGCAACATATTTTGTAAAACGCAATCGATTTATAAAATATTCGTATAACATTTTTTCAAAAACTAAAAATGATTTTGTCTGGTCATAATATTCCAAACCAGCAGAAATTATGTCTTTGTAATCTTTCAAGTTGGGTTGTGACAAAAGAGTTTCAATATCTTCTTTTTGTAATTTAATAAATAAGTCAGGTTTAGCAAAGCCGCCGGAAATTAATAATTTTTTTAATATTTCTTCGTTTTTTTCTAATTTTTTTAATCGGATAAATACCTTGAGATTATAAAAATCAATTTTTCTTTTGATTAATTCTTTGATTAATTTTGAATCAACTATTTTTAATTCTTCTTTTAAAAAATCAAAATAGGCCGTGTCAAGCATAAAATCAATTTCTTTTGGTTCTTTGCGCTCTTCCCAATTTTCTTTTACTTTATCAATCAGTTCTGTAACTTTTTTCGGTAGTTTGCCAGCGTTTTGCTTAACAATATAAGAAAGTAAATCTTCTGGATTATATTTACCCAGATAGAGTAGTTGATTTTTAGATAATTCCTTGCCAGCCAGATTCCTTTTTAATAATAGTTTTATATTTAGAAAATCATATTTTAACCAAAGCCAATCAAGCTGTTGAGCATCTGGTGCAATTCGTTGTAATAGTTTTTTACTGATTAGCAGTTCTTTATCTAAAACATTTTGATAATTAGTCACATCAGAAGTATCAGTAAAATGCTGGGAATAGGCAGTATCTGATAGAGCTTCAAAGAATGCCGAAGCATTAGAAGCATCAACTAATCGTTCGATTTGATTATGATTGACTAGTTTATTTTCTAATGCTCTAATTTTGGCTACCGAAAAAGCATAATCATCATTGTTCATGGGATTTCCACATTTTAAAATAATATTTTGCTCACTTTGCCTTCTATGGTTGGTTTAATTTCTTTGATTAGATTGGAAAAAGAAAAATCAATTTTGGTTTCAGACGATTTGACAATAAATCCAGATTTTATTTTATCAGTTTCATTATCTGATATTTGAAAATTATTATCCCCTAATATTTTATTGGCAACATTTTTTATCAGCTCAGATTTACCTTGAGGAGCAATAATTGTTGGTTTTCCCAAATTTATTTGTGTCAATTTTTGCATTTGCCATGCTAGAATTTTTTGATATTTTTCATCATTTAAGTCAGCCAATTTTTGAATAACTTGAGAAAAAACTTTATCTAGAATTTGTCTTTTTTTCTTTAGAAGAGCATTCTTTTTAGTCATCATAGCTGAAATTAAAACAGATCTTGTAGTGTTGAGTGCTTTTTGTTTGATGGTGATTAATTTCTTTTTTCTATTATCAGCAATTTCTGCTTGTGTAGCAGATTTTATCTGAGTGATTTTGGCTTCAGTATCTTTGGCGATTCTTTCTGCTTGCGTCCCAGCATCAGATAAAATTTTTGTTTTAATATCTTCTAAACTCATAGAATTCCTATTGTATTAATCTGCGCTAATCTATTCCGCTAATTACGCTAATAAAATATTGGCGATATTCGCGTAAAAAAATTGGCGCGTGTTATTTCATTATAATTTAAACTTGTATTCCATTAATTAATAGAATAGTAGCCAATAGCCCAAGTACAGCATAAGTTTCTACCATAACAGCTAAAATGATGGCTTTACCAGAATCACCTGGTTGCTTGGAGACGATATTCATACCAGCAACTGATACCTTTCCTTGATAAATTCCTGAGAAAAGACCGCATAGGGCGACTGGAAGACAAGCAAGTAAAATTGCTAATCCGGTATTAACATCTAATTGAACTCCGCCCGAAAGAAGTTGAATTTTCATTATTACCCAAAAAGTGCCAAGAAATCCGTAAATTCCTTGTGTACCAGGTAAAGCTTCCAGAAGAAGTACTTTACCAAATTTGTCTGGTTCTTCAGAAGTGATGCCAGCACTAGCTTGTCCAGCCAGACCAACTCCAATGATTGATCCTATACCGGCCAGTATCACACTTAATGATGCCCCAGTAACTGCTAAAACAATTCCTAATGTCATATTGTCCTTTCGATTTAAGTTGTATTTTTTCCACTAATCTTTTTTCACTAATTTACACTAATATTTTCGCACTAATAATTTGTGATATTATTGGTGTAAATTTGTGTAGAAAAATTAGTGGTAGTGTTACCTTATATTAATATATATATTATTTCGGCTAAATGGTTTAAAGCGTCGACCACCACCTTCCATAAATTTGGAAAAAAATTCCACATATTGTAGACGTCCCGAATGTATAAATGAACCTAACATATTTATTGCTAAATTAAATGTATGACCACCAATGAGAATAATGGCAAACAATAGCCAACCTACCGCAGGAATTCCAAGAGTAAGTGAAGCAATCATATTAACTACAAAAGCAATAATTGCCGTAGCCAATCCCAAAGCCAGTAGACGAGTATATGATAAT
>DAOVQR010000008.1 GCA_030628575.1 bacterium | reverse complement strand
CTGAGTGAAATCGAAGGATCTAATTGAAATAAGTTATCAGATTTAAGATTAAAGATTTAAGCTCAGAAAATCCCTAGAATATCTAGGGATTTTCTGTTATAATATCCTATAATGTTTCAATTTAAATTATCAAAACAATCTAATAAATCAAAAGCTCGATTGGGTATTATTCGAACTAATCATGGAGAAATTAATACCCCGGTTTTTATGCCGGTGGGAACTTTAGGAGCAGTAAAAACTTTATCTCCAGAAGAACTAGAGAAAATTGGTGCTGAAATTATTTTAGGCAATACTTATCATCTTTATCTGAGGCCTGGAGAAAAACTGATCAAGAAAATGGGAGGGTTACATAAATTTATCAAATGGAATAGACCAATTTTGACGGATAGTGGCGGATATCAGATTTTTTCGCTTGGAACGAAAAAATCTGCAAATCCGAAGCACGAAATCCGAAATCCGAAACAAATTCAAAATTCTAATTTTCAAAATTCAAAACTAGAGGTTTTGAATCTCTCCATTTCGGCGGGCAGGCAAGTTCAGAATGACAAACGGTCATTAGTTAAAATTACAGAAAATGGAGTGGAATTTAGATCACATCTTGATGGATCTAAACATTTTTTTACTCCAGAGAAGGTAATAGATATTCAGCTGGCACTAGGAGCAGACATTATCATGGTGCTAGATGTTTGCACTGAATATCCAGCAACTTACAAAAGAGCCAAAGAAACTATGGGAATAACTCATTTATGGGCTGAAAGATCAATAATTCATTTTCGTAAGAAAATGAAAAATTTCCAATTTCCAATTTCCAATTTTCAATCAAAATCCAATTTTTCAATTTCCAAAAAAGCAAAAAAACCTTTATTATTTGGGATTGTTCAGGGGTCAACATATAAAGATTTGAGAATTAGATCAGCTAAATACATATCAAGTTTAGGTTTTGATGGAATTGCAGTTGGTGGTGTCTCAGTTGGTGAGGGAAAAGGAAATATGAGGAAAGTGATGAAATGGGTAAGTCCGTATTTATCAAAAGATGAACCTCACTATCTAATGGGGATAGGGGAGCCAGACGATTTGATTGACGCAGTTAAATATGGTTTTGATATGTTTGATTGTGTTTTGCCGACTAGATTGGCGAGACATGGAACCTTTTGGACCAAAAGTCCAAAAGGAAATATCAAATTACAAATATCAAATTACAAAAAATTCAAATTTTCAAAACAAGATATAAAAAAAGCCGAATTTAAAACCGATCAAAGACCAATAGATGAAAATTGTTTATGTTATACTTGTAGAAAAGGTTATTCACGGGCCTATTTGTCACATCTGATAAAAGAACGAGAAATGCTTGGGTTTCGCCTGCTAACAATCCATAATTTACATTTTATCATTAACCTGATTAAAGAAATTAGAACTCTAATTAGAAAAGATCAATTTTAATCTGCTGTGTAAAAATTTTGACTAAATTTAGGTTTTTGATATAATCTAATCAGTATTATAATAAATTCGTTACTGAAAACAAAAATCCAAAAAGGGAGGAATTGTTTATGGTTGATGTAGATGAAAATATAACAGATGAAAAAAATACTCAATCTAAACCTCAAGCTAAATCACAGCTTAAATTTTCTAATTCGGATCAAAAAAAAGATGTAGTGGAAAAGAAAAAATCAATTATAACAAAGGAAGAGATGCTGGAGAAAGATAAGTTGAGTAAAGCAACAAGAAAAGTAGCATCTCAAGAGAGTGGGAAACGATTAGATAGAGTTGATAATTATGTTCAAAAAGTTGAGCAAGGGGTAGTTAAAGAGACCATTGAAGGACAAAAGAAAATGGATATTGAGATGGTAGAAGATAAAGAAAAAAAATTACGTCGATTGGAAGAAGCAATAAAAAGTAATTTAACGGGTTATACTTTAGAGAAAGAATTATAATATGAGTTGGATTATTTGGTTAATTTTAATTGTGATAGTATTGGGAATAATTTCTAGTTTGTTATATTTTTTTCTTGTTTATATTAAAAAATATCGATTTATCAGCGCTCGTGATTGGGCAATGTTTCAAGTAAGTATCCCCAAAGAAGCAAAGAGAAAAGATGAACCTCAGTCCAAAGAGCAGGAATGGAAAGAATTATTATCAGTTGCTGAGCAATTTATGGCTTCATTCTCGGGGATTTATATTTCAGGTTTTATTAAATATCGTTTTGAATATCTAAGAAGAATATTCTTAGGCCAGGATTGGATATCTTGTGAAATTATTGCCAAGGGCGGACAAGTATTTTTTTATATTGGTTGCCATGAAAGGAATAAGCACTATATATTAAAACAAATTTATTCATTTTATCCAAACGCCTTAGTTGAAGAATCAAAAAATTATAAGATTTTTACGCCAGAAGGTAAATATGCCTATGAATCTTATAAATTAAAAAAAAGCTATGTCTATTCGATAAAGACCTATAAGAATTTAGAATCTGATCCTCTTAATGCAATAACAAATGTTATGGGTAAAATTGACAAGGAAGACAGGGTCTGCCTTCAGATTTTAATGAGGCCGAATTCTGGAAAATGGAGGCAAAAATGTTCTGAAGCTGCAAAAGCTATTCGTGAAGGAACTGGTTTCGGAAGTCAAGGCATTTTTATGAAGTTAGTAAGTAGTATTTTTCAAGGTATTGGCGGTGCCCTGAATCAATCAAAAAAAGATGAAATTTCTGGTAAATCAAATCAACAATGGAGTATGACCCCTGTTCAAGAAGAGTTAATGAAGTCATTTAGGGAAAAGGGCAGCAAAGTAGGATTCGATACTCAAATTAGAGTTGTAGCAGTAAGTTCTACTGAACAAGAAGCAAAGAATATTACAGAAAATATTTATCAAGCATTTTCACAATATACTTTAGCCGAGGGTAATCAATTTGTTCCAATGACAATATTAAATAAAAAGAAGTTAATCAACAGATTTATTCTACGTGAGTTTAGTCGCTCTTATAGTGTTTTTAATACAGAAGAATTGGCAAGCATATTTCATTTTCCTAATAAATTTATTGAGACACCAAATATCCATTGGCAAATGGCAAAAGTTTTAGCGCCGCCAACTAATTTACCAGATGAGGGAATTATTATTGGAAAAAGTATTTATCGAGGTGGAGAAAAAAAAGTTAGAATGATGAATGATGATCGGCGCAGGCATCTATTTATGATAGGTAAAACGGGTGTTGGTAAAACAACTTTATTTATTAATATGATTGAGCAGGATATAAAATTAGGTAAGGGATGCTGTTTTATTGATCCACTTGGTGATGCCATAGAAACCATTTTACAACTTGTTCCCAAAGAAAGAGCAGATGATGTAATATTATTTGATCCTTCTGATACTGCTCGGCCCATGGGATTAAATCTGTTGGAATGGAAACGACCAGAAGATAAAGATTTTTTAGTTGCTGAGTGGTTGGAGATATTTTATAAATTATTTGATCCAAATAAAACGGGAATTGTTGGTCCACAATTTGAGCATTGGGGTCGTAATGCTGCGTTAACAATTATGGCTCAGCCAGGGGGTGGATCGCTAATAGAAATTCCATTATTATTTACTGATGATGCTTTTCGTGAAAAATGCATCAAAAATGTTAAAGATCCAGTTGTCAAAGCTTTTTGGGAAAAGCAATTAGCAAAAACAGCAGATTTTCATAAATCAGAAATGTCTAATTATTTTATTTCCAAATTTGGTCGATTTATGACCAATGACTTAATGCGTAATATTATTGGTCAAAGAAAAAGCGCATTTGATATTCGGAAAGCTATGGATAGTAAAAAAATTATTTTGATAAATCTATCCAAGGGTAAAATAGGAGAGATGAATTCAAAACTTTTAGGAATGATATTAGTTTCGAAAATTCAGGTAGCAGCATTTTCACGAGCTGATATACCTGAAAATGATAGAAAAGATTTTTTTATGTATATAGACGAATTCCAAAATTTTACCACAGATACATTTAAAACAATTTTATCTGAAGCTAGAAAGTATCATCTATCATTAAATATTACCAATCAATATATTGCGCAATTACCAGAAGATATACGCGATGCGGTGATAGGTAACGCCGGAACATTAATTGATTATAGGATTGGGGCGGCAGATGCAGAATTTATGGAGAAAGAATTTTCAGGAGTATCACAGCAGGATTTAACGAATTTGAGTTTTGCCAATATGTATGTAAAATTATTAATTAATGGTACGCCTTCTGTTCCATTTAGTATGAGAGGAATTAAGACCAAGTCACCAGAAAACAAAAAACTAGCAAAATCAATTAAAGAGTTATCAAGATTAAAATATGGTCGCGATAAATCTGAAGTAGAGACAGATTTTAAAACAAGAATTAATGTTGAGGCGGTTAGCGGAGTAGAAGAAAATATAACTCCGCCTCGGGAGGCATAATAATGATAATAAAATCAGAACAAAAAACAGATCAAACGAAAACAAAACCCAGAAAGAATCAAAAAAAAGAATTAAATTTGGAACAGATTAAACGATTTTTGAATAAAATTGAGGATGATGTTCAGCATATAAGGAATATTTTATTTGATAGTGATTATCAGTATTCAGCTAAAAAATTAATTTTATCTAACCCAAAAACGAAAAATGTCATTGAGGGAGTTTTTGATGGATCCCAAATGATAGATAGCTCCGGAAAAAAATATCAAGTACCAGAGAATTATGCTTCTAAATCTAAATTAGTTGAAGGTGATGTATTAAAATTGACTATTACTATAGACGGAACCTACATTTTTAAGCAAATAGGCCCGATAGAAAGAAAAAAATTAATTGGTATTTTAGGACAACAGAATGAAAGATATTTTGTTAATGTTGATGAAAAAAAATATAATGTTTTAACTGCTTCTGTTACATATTTTAAAGCAAAACCAGGAGATAAATTAACAGTTGTTTTACCAAAAAATAAAGAAAGCCAATGGGCTTCAATAGAAAATGTTATTGGCTAATGAAAACCAAAATCTGTTAAAATTAACCTAATTGATCTAATTTCTAATTAACCTAATGAATGTCTAATGATCCAATAACTAATAAATTAAATTTTTAGAAATTAGACATCGGAATTTGATTAGAGTAATTAGAATAATTAGAAATTATTAATGCGAAGCAGATATTAGCTTTTAATGTTGAGGTTAAATTATGTCACTTTTTGTAAAAAGTATGATTGCTATTTCAATTGCCGGAGTATTAATTGTTGTTGTTTATATACTAAAAAAGATGCAAGAAGAAAAAGAGAAAATGAAATGCTTAAAATCACGCAGATATCGCTTGTTGCATATTCTTGTACCCAAAAATAATGATAAAGCGCCAGTGTCTGCTGAGCAAATGTTTGCCAGTTTACATGGAATATTTCGTCCAGATGAAAAATGGCAGGAACAAATTAGTTTTGAAATTATCTCTCATAATAAATTTATTCATTTTTATGTTAATGTTCCAGAAGATTTAAAAGATTTTATTGAAGGACAAATTTATGCCCAATATCCGACTGTAGAAATCAACGAAGTAGAGGATTATGTTAGTGAAAAATCAGATAGTGACTATTTTGTAGGTGCAGAACTCATTTTAAATAGAGAAGATGTATATCCTATAAAAACCTTTCTTAATTTTAATGTCGATCCATTGGCAGCGATTACCAGTGTTTTAGCAAAAACAAGCGATCAAGAAGAAGTATGGATTCAAATTATTATCCGTCCCGTTTCTGATACTTGGCAAGACAAAGGAGTTGCTTATGTTGAATCAATTAGAAGTGGTATTTCCTTGGGTGGAAATATTTGGGGACGATTGTTCAAAGGTTTTTTGGGGCTTCTTGGTGATATTGTACGGACAGCAACCAATCGTTCAACAGAAGCAGGAGAAGCGAGCGAGATTAAACTTTCTGGCCCACAGGATGCAGCATTAAAAGGAATTGAAGAAAAAATTACAAAATTAGGATTTGCTTCTAAAATTAGGGTACTATGTTTTGCAGACAGTATTACTTCTGCAAGAGCAAAAGTAAATGTTGTCTCTGGCGCTTTTAAACAATTTAATATAATAAATCTTAATGGTTTTGGAATTGGTCAATTGTATACTAATAAAAATTTTTACGAATTATATAAAAAACGATTATTTTTAGATAATGGTTATATTTTAAATATCGAAGAATTGGCATCAGTTTATCATTTACCTAACACTACAGTTGAAACACCAAATATTGTTTGGGCTGGTTCAAAAAAGGTGAACCTCCTTCAAATTTACCCGCTGAAGGCAAAATTGAAAAAAGAGATGTTGTAATATTCGCCAAGACAGATTTTAGACATGTTATCCAACGTTTTGGTATAAAAAATGTTGATCGCCGCCTGCATATGTATGCTATAGGTAAAACAGGTACTGGTAAATCAACAATGTTGGAGAATATGATTATTGATGATATTAAAAATAATAAAGGGGTAGCAGTTATTGATCCACATGGAGAGCTAGTAAATCATATATTGGATTATATTCCTGAAAATAGGATTAATGATGTTATTTATTTTAATCCCGCAGATAAGGATTGGCCAATTGGTTTTAATCCTTTGGAGGCAGTTGATCCTGATTTAAAAAATATCGTTGCTTCAGGTGTGGTAGGAATTTTTAAGAAGATTTTCGGTCAGTCATGGGGGCCAAGATTGGAATATATCTTGAGAAATGCAATTTTAGCTTTACTTGAATATCCCGATTCAACCCTTTTAGGTGTAATGAAGCTTTTGGTTGATAAAGAATTTCGTAAAAAAGTTGTTGATAAAGTTACTGATCCGGTAGTAAAAGATTTTTTTGTTAATGAGTATAACCGTTGGCAGGAAAAATTTAGATTAGAAGCAATTCAGTCAATTCAAAATAAAGTTGGTCAGTTTCTTTCTTCGAGTAATATCCGTAATATTGTTGGTCAGCCAAAATCAACTTTTGATATACGCAATGCAATGGATGAAGGAAAAATATTATTAATTGATCTATCAATAGGGAAGATAGGGGAGGATAACGCTTCTCTTCTGGGTGCATTATTGATTACCAAGATACAATTAGCAGCTATGCAACGAGTTGATTTGCCAGAGGATAAAAGAAGAGATTTTTATCTTTATGTTGATGAATTTCAAAATTTTGCCACTGATTCATTTGCCGTAATTTTATCCGAAGCTCGTAAGTATCATTTAAATTTAGTTATGACCCATCAATATATTGCTCAAATGCCCGAGATTGTATCTAAAGCAGTTTTCGGAAATGTTGGCACAATAATCAGTTTTAGGTTAGGTTCTGCTGATGCTGGTTCATTGGCAAAAGAATTTGAACCAGTTTTTGAAGCAAATGATTTAGTCAATCTCGATAATTATCATATTTACATAAAAATGGCAATTGATGGCGTTACTAGACCAGCTTTTTCTGCTGTGACATTACCTCCTTATTCTGAAAAAAATGATAATAGAGAAAAGATAGTTCAGGTATCAAGAGAAAGATATACAAAACCACGGGCATTTGTTGAAGAAAAAATTAAAAGATGGTCTGAAGAATCTGTAATTGCCCAAGAGTATAAAAGAAAATCGGAAAAAGTAGAAAAAATTATTAAAGAGGAAAAGGGGCAAGAATATAAAAAAGGTGATTATATTTATACAAAGTTGATAGATAAAGGTGATATGAATTGGTATATTCCTTTAAGAAAAATTGCTAGTGAGGATAAGGAAGAAATTGTTGATGAGAAAAAAATAAATAAAGAAAAAATTGCAACAAATTTAAAACCATTATTAAAACCACTATTAGAAAAAAAGAAAACAGAAGCAGAAGTTCAGGAAGAAATTGATTATTTAATAACTTCACACGAAATACAAGATATGATAAAAAATCCAAAAGATGACATAAAAGATCTAGAAGCAGGGGAGTCAGTGGAAATTAAATAATAAATGTATATCTATTTGTTGTCATTGCGAACCCCACAACTATGTATGGGGATGAAGCAATCCCTATTGAGTATAATGAGATCACCATGCTTCGCCCGTGATGACATTTTGATATTTATTTACTTATCATTTAACGGTTTTGTATATTACATCCACATTGACCATTATTTCTGCTAATGGATAATCTCAATATCACCTATAAAAATCACACTATGAAATCGGACTGTTTGTCATTGCGAGGAGGTAATCCGACGAAGCAATCTCGAGATTGCTTCGCTTCGCTCGCAATGACAGATAATATAATCCGATGAGTATAATGAGATCACCATTTTAGGAATGTTATATCTATAAGTGTCAAAAAGGACTCCGGGTATCGTGTCGCACAATGTATCTTGTGCGACATTAAAGGAAGGGGAATATAAGCAGTGGTGCTTATACAAAACAATTACTCGTGTTGATTATGCTTCTTGATCTCTTGCTCAACACGCTTTTTACCGATATATTTAGTTAAAAAAGAATAACGAATAGTACCAATATTTGCAAAAATTCTTAACGTAAATACTACCAATACTGCTAAATATAAATCTAATCCTAAGCGATCTCCAATATAAGTGATAAATATTGCCAAAAACATATTAAACAGAAGTCCTGATATAAAAATTGTGACATCATATTTTTTTTGCAGATCAGAACGAACTGCACCGAGAATAGAATCTAAAATTCCTAAAATTCCTACAGCGGTGTAGCGGGCGAATTCAAGAGGAATTGCAATAGGGGCGAAAATCCCTACAATTATGCCAATAATTAATCCAATAATTCCAAACCACATATCAATTTCCTTTCAGTCAATAAATTTCAAAATCTGAATTATAGTGATATTATTCTAAAACAAGTTTAGAATGACAAAAACAGCTTTTTTGTTATTCTGGTATTTGATGCTTATCAATTATTCGTTCGTTTTATGTATAATTAACAGGTTTAAAACCGCTCAGAACGTCATAGAGTATATATTTTTTTAATGACGATAAAATATCTATGATTTTGCGATTTGGCGGTTTTTTTGCGATTTGGCGTCTACAAGATTTTGCCAAGTTACTAAAATCGGCGAAGCAATAAATATTGAACTGTAAGTACCAATAATGACACCAATTATTAATGCAATAATAAATTGTTTAATTGAAGTTCCACCAATAATTAACACTGAAAGTAAAACTATTAGAGTTGTAAATGATGTATTTAGAGATCTTACGATCGTTTGATTAATACTTGAATTTGTATTTTGCGCAAATGATTTTGAAGGATGTTTTTGTAGATTTTCACGAATTCTATCAAAAATGACAATAGTATCATTCACAGAATAACCAAGTATTGTTAATAATGCTGTAATAAATAAAGAATTAATTTCATACCCGAAAAAATGTCCAAGAATGACAAAAGTTCCAACTACAATCAATAAATCGTGAATCAGTGTGATAATCGCAGTAATACCAAAACGCCAGGAATTTGCCGGTTTAGGAATGCCACGAAATGCAAATGCAATATATAAAATTATTGCAATTGAAGCAATCAATAATGCCCATTTAGTTTTACTAGTTAAATTTTTAGTAATTGTTGGACCAACACTCTCTAATCGAATTTCTTCATACTCCCCTACTTTTTCATTGAGCACTGACTTTATTTTTCTTCCTTGTTCTTTATCAATCATTTTTGATCTGATTAATACAATATTTTTTCCGGTTTTTTGCACAGTTGGATTTTTAATGAATTCAAATTCACCAACTACTTCTTTAATTTGTTCGCTGTCAACTGGTTTGGTAAATTTTAATTCCATAAGTGTTCCACCCTGAAAATCAATGCCAAAATTAAATCCCCAAATACTAAGAGAAATGATACTTATTAGAATCATTATTCCTGAGATCCAGAAAAATATTTTTCTTTTACCAATTATATTCATATAAATCACTGATTAACGCAGATTATGGTTCATACGCAAATCTACGCTGATATTATATTTATATTTTCAATCTTTAATCTATCTTTGGTTTTTGATTTTTAATCTTTTATTTTTCATACATTTTCTCATTTAATGGTTTTGGATAATTTTGTAGTTGATAGAATTCGTAAAAAGTTTCTGGTGATGGTAATGGCGGAAAACATGGAAATAATCACACCGATCGCTAGCGTTATGGCAAAACCACGCACCATACCAGTAGTTGTAAAATACAGAATTGCGCAAGTAATCAAAGTAGAAATGTTTGAATCTCTGATTGAAGACCATGCACGTGAAAATCCTTCTTCAATTGCCGCACCTACAGTTTTTCCTTCACGTAATTCCTCTTTCATTCTTTCAAAAATCAGCACATTGGCATCAACAGCCATACCAATAGATAGAATGAATCCTGCTACTCCTGCCAAAGTTAAGGTGACGGGAATTAGTTTGAATATTGCCAATATCATTAATGCATAAATCGTTAAAGAAAACACTGCTATTAGGCCAGATATCCGATAATAAGTAATCATAAAAATTCCTATCAGCAATAATCCTAGAAGTCCGGCAAATAAACTTTGTTTAACTGATTTAGCACCTAAAGAAGCTTCTACATTGCGCTGCTCAATGATTTTAATTGGTACTGGAAGTGCACCGGCATTAAGCAATTTCGCTAAATTTTGAGCATCAGTTACAGTAAAATCGCCTGTTATCACTGCTTCTCCATCAGGAATTCGTGATTGGACTGTTGGCGCAGAGATTATTTCATTATCCAATACTATTGCTAATGGCTTGCCAATATTTTTTTCAGTTAGTTCAGCAAATATATCTTTTCCTTCATTGTTAAATTCCATGGCTACTTGTGGATTGTTAGTATTTGGATCATAAACCACGTCCGCTTTTCTCAATTGAGCACCAGAAAGTTGGGTTGCTTGCCAGCCAGCAAATTCTTCTTCTACTTGAATTTCCGGCGAAGTTACTTCCCAAAATGATAATTGGGCGGTTCTGCCAATTAAATTAATTGCTTCATCAATATTTTTTACTCCCGGTAATTCAACAATAACAGAAGGTCTATTCTCAATATCAATTGATTGGATCACGGGTTCAGATAAACCCAATGTATTGACTCGGCGTTCAATTACATCAATCACTGAATTTGTTGCATGTTTTATATCAGCTTTTTGGATATTTGTCGTATCAAGTTCATAAACAAGATGTGCTCCACCTTGCAAATCAAGTCCGCGATGTATTTTTAATTCTTTATACCAATTGCCTATTTTTATATCCGGCCCAGACGGCCAAATAACGATTCCTGTTAGAATCGTTATAACAACAATAAAAGCAAATAATATCCAAGCTTTTGTTCTCATAGTTTACTTCTCACTAATTTTTTATTCCCTAATTTTCTCGAAAAAATCTCTAATAATTTGTGAACCTTTTTTACTATATATACTTCTTTAACTTTTTATTAGATTTTAATTGTTTAACTAATTGTTTAACTAAATGTGCTTTTTCTTTATCACAAACCAACAGTGTATCATCTGTATCTACTACTACAAAATTTTCCAGACCAATAATTGATATTAGTTTTCTTTTACTACCATAGATCACATTATTTTTACTGTCAATAGAAATAATATTTCCTTTAATTAGATTTCTGTTTTTATCTGTTGTATTTTGTAATTGATTATAGAGCATTTTCCAGTCGCCAATATCACTCCAGCCAAATTCTCCTTGGATAATCAAAACATCTTTTGGGTCCATTTTTTCTGCAACTGCATAATCGATTGAAATTTTTTCAGTTTTTGAAAATGCTTTTTTTACTTTACTTTTGTTATTTTCTTTTAAACCCCGAATCACCTTTTTTATTGGGTTGTAAATTCCTGGTGCATATTTTTTGTAAGCTTCCAGTAATAAGGATGGAGTCCACATAAAGAAGTTGGCATGCCAAAGATAATTTTTTAATTTATGAAATTTTTTTGCTCTGACTAAATCTGGTTTTTCGGTTTGTCCTTTAAATTCATAAAATTTTATTCCATTTGTATTCTTATATAATTTTCCTATTTTTGTATATCCCAAATTTACACTGGGAAATGTAGTAGTGATGGCAATATCAACCATTTTACCGGTCTTTTTTATCATTTTTTCAGCTTGTTTAAGACATTTCACTAAAAGTTTTGGTTTTTTAATATAATGATCAGAAGCAATAAATGCCATTGGTTCATCTGGGTTTTTTTTGACAGACAAATACGCTGCGGCATAGGCCATGGCTGGACCGGTGTCGCGTTTTTCAGGGTCAATTATATAATGATCCTTTCTAATCTGCGGCAATGTTTTTCTAGCTAGTCCTTCAAGTATAGGTGTAGTACAAATAAAAATATTATCGATTGGAT
>DAOVQR010000140.1 GCA_030628575.1 bacterium | reverse complement strand
TTCCGAGGGTCAGGCCTTATAAGTTCTAATTTTGTGTATCTTTTTGGCTTTGAAGAGTTTTTAATGGCATTTGGCTTTTCTTTCTTAAAATCTCCTGCTCTTCCTCCCATTTTTCTAAAACATTTTCCTTTGTTTTTTCTTCATCAGTTAACTCAAAGTTAGAAAAAGTTACCGAATTATTGGCCTGGTACACCTTCCCTATTTATTTTAAGAATCGTCCACTGTTGCATTTTTAGATGGAGTTGTGTTAAATGTTGAGACATACCCTTTTCTTTCACCTTTCTTTCAGCCTAAAATATCTTAAATAATTACATAAAAAATCTAAAATCATAAGGAATATTATTCAACATCTCATCTTGTTTGGCTATCTCTGATAATGTTTTCGAGAAATCTAAAGTTACGGGAATATTTTTATACATTTGGCATCCATTCCAATTCATTTTGGTTAAATTTAATATTTCTTTAATTACTACTTCATGTGTATCATTACCTCTAAATCTCCGAACAATAAGAGGAACAGGAATACCTCTCCCTCCTTGATAATAGTTTCTATTTGTTCCGGCAAGTTCATTATGCATTATCGAGCCATGTGTCCATAGTAAAAAAGAATAATCATCTAGTTGCAAACTTGTTCCTCTCAAAATAGGGTAATTATAGATACTTGTCTGATCACACCTTTTAATAGTTCTAATCCCTCGCCAAGGACTATATTGCTGAATTTGTAATAATTCAACTTTCTCTATACCCTCTGTTGCTTGCGCAATACCTTCCATCTCTTCACTTGTAAAATGGGTTGTTTTATGCACAACAAGTTTATTAAGTCTTAAATTTGGATCCATTCTAAAATATGCATCTTTAAGTTTTAGAATAAACCTTCTTGCATCTTCTTTGCTCATAAAAGGATTTTTACCATAATAAACGGGTTTTTCGATCGGATGTAGCAAAAACCGTAATCCACGGCCAGAAGAATCGAACAACTGACTGCATCCGATAACCAGACGACTTCGTTGGCCTCTTTTAACCGAATAGCCTATACCAATAAAAGCGGTATTTGGAGTAACGACCTGATTCTTCCAAGGAATACCATTGGCTTTAACATAGATCGCTAAAGAAAGCCACCAGCGAACTTTCGCCTGGTCCTGATAGTTAATTGATTTATCTTCTATGAATTGAACTTTAATATTCTTCTTGGCACAATATACTTTTATAGAATCGTGTAGATCAAAATATACAGTGTCGGTTTTTAATTCACGGAAATTTTTCCATTTAGCAGGAAAGTAAATTATAAGTAAATCAAAATCTCCTTTTAAAGTATCAAAATAATTGATTTTTCTTTTAAGAATTTCATAAAATTCGACTCGAGTTTTCCCGCTGATTTCTTTGTCTTCAATCAACACTGACAGCTTGCCGTCGGGATGATTTGGCACTTCCAGATATTTTTTATAAATCGTACTAAATCCTGGATATTCGATTAAATAATCTTTTTCTGTAGTCGGCTGTTTGCTTTGACTCAAACCATTCAAATGCGCTACTACCTTAGTAAAACCACTTCTTGGTGAAATAAGTGCTATTTTTATCGCTGGTAAGTTGCTTTTATTTTCAAATGAATAATCATAAGGACCGAATGATTTGAGACCTTTTAAGGGGTGTATACTCTGGTAATTTGTATCAAGTACATGAAAAGAAATCAAGGGTTCGTTTTTATTCAATAATCCTTGGAAAAAATAATTTTCATCGTTAAATTTATATCCTCCATAAGCAAACTTATCATCCAATTCAATATTAACTTCTCCCAAAGGAAATACTATGGGATTTAATTTATCTTTCAAAAACTTTAACCATTTTTCAAGATATTCGTTTACTTCTGAATTAAATCTTCTTGATATTACTCCATTAATTATCCTTTGTCTTTCGAATCTTGCCTGTTTCTTTTCCATTGTTGAAAACTTAGACCAATCACGCGAATCCAAAACCACTATTGTCGGCAACAAAAGCAGCCAAAAACAATCTTTCCTGAAATCTAGCCTGATTTCCAAGCTCTCATGTATAGATAAATATCCTGGCAAATTAGATACATTTATCTTTTTATTTTGGAGATAATATTTTCGTTTCCTTCTTCCAACGCTTTTCATCCCGCACTTATTAATCAAAGTAAAGGCTATCATGTCATATAGCATTCCTGTAAAAAAACCATCTTCTCGGCGTAACCATTTCGAATCAACATCGACTACATTAATTTCAGATGTTATTTTATTGCCAAATGCCTCTCGGATATCTGCAATTATACCAAAAGCAAAAACTTTCTTTTTAAATAAAGCAGCAACAATGTTTTTACCCTGAAGAATTTCTCTCAATTCTTCCCACTTTTCTATTGTTGTATCAAAAGAGTAAACTATGGTCGGATATCTTTTAACTTGCAGCGCATTCAGTTTAACTGGCGGTATTTCTGGAGAAGATTGTTGAAATGCGAATGGTAGTCTCTGCCTAAATAAAGTATCAGCAATATTTTCAATTTCATTGTTATGCAAATTACAACGATTATATAAATCATATAAAAACTCATCAAAACTATTTATCTCTAAAAAACCAGAAGCATTATTCTTATCATTTGCCTTCTTTACAATTTGAATTACTCTTTCATTAGGTTTTGTTCCTTTAAGGATGCACCATAAT
>DAOVQR010000107.1 GCA_030628575.1 bacterium | reverse complement strand
TCCTTTTTTTCTTTTTCACCAAGCTGACTGGCTATTCTTAAAATTATTGCTTGAAAAATTGTTTGGGTAAATGTATCAAGCAGTTTTCCTTTTTCATTATTGGGTAAATTATCCAAGCCGATTTTTTCTAAGATATTCTGCTCAATAAGTTTTTTACCGATTTTGGGTTCCTGTGTTTTCTTGTTCTCTAGTTCTCTAGTTTCTATTTTCAACGCTTCATCAATTGGCAAAAATTTGGGATCAATCTTTTTCTGATTAATCGACTGATTGATTTTCTCTGTCAATTCGCTGATTTGTCTTGAATCAGGATTGCCATCAGTTTTGATATTGATAATTTGACTAGCCAAATTTTGCGCTGGATTTTCACCATGGCCGATTAAGTGATTTAATTCATAAGTTTGTTTATCTTTTGGCACCTGATCATCAAAAACAAAACCCATCGGATCTAGATTATAACTTGCCTGCCAAGATTCATCTTTGTTTTGCCAGAGCTTGATTTTGTGTCCCTTGACATCAATTTCAAACATCCTTCCTCCTATCTACAAATAACCCCTTCAATGTTTCAGTAATTTGGTAAGTTAAAACAGAGGGAATTAATATCGGAGGCGCGGCAAGGATTGATTTATTTTTAAGTGATTCGGGTAATTTGGGGATGATTTTTTCTTTTCTGGTTTTGTTTTTTTTTGGAGAAGTAGAATTTTCGACAAACTGAAAAGCAATGCCAACCCTTTCCTTCATTTCACCAATAAATTTTTCAGCCGCAACTTGAGCTTCTGATTTTGCTTGTTTTATGGAAGTTTTAGGAATCTCTGATGAAGCAACAGCTTCTTCTGCTTCTTGAGGGTTAATTAAAGAATCAGGACCCAATTGTTCTTTTTGAAATTCTTGATTTGATTTTTCCGGATTAAAATCCGGCTCATCTGATGGATTAATTCTTGATGATATATCCAAATCCCCTCCTTGTCGCCAAAGGCGACATACACAAACTCACACAAAACAGAACACAGATCTACACACCTTTTAAGAACGGTTTACGATCATTGGTGTAGATGATTCGTTTTACATAAAGTTTTGCTGTGGAAAAATTTACTAAATATCCTATTTCATACTTTGAATTTCTTAAATAATGATAAAGTTGTTTTTCATCTTGTTTGGTGGTAAAACGGCTAGATTTTATTTCAATTATGATTTTATTATCAATTATTAAATCTGGTCTGTAACTTCCTACTTTTTTGCCTGTTTGATTGGAATAAATATTTATAGATTTTTCTTTTTCTACTTTAATAGGTTTATCTTGTAAACATTCAATGATAATATTCTGATAAACTGATTCTTTATGTCCTGGCCCATATTCTTTTCTAATTTGAAAAAAACAACCTTGTATTATATAGCTTAAGTCTTTATACAGAAAAGGCTTCTTAATCGGCGTATCCATTTGTGTTCCTTTTTGTATTGTTCTGTGTTTAATATATTCTATTAACAGTATACTACATTTTGCAAAAATAATTAAGTGGAAACAAAAAAGATCTACATGTCTATTTTTTATCCAATTGTTTGCTTTTTTCAATTAGAGCGTGTTTGAACTTTAATGATTCTTCATCAATAATTATATCCAAATTAGAAATATTATCTTTTAAAAATTTCCCAATTTTTTCTTCGTTTTCCAATTCAATTAATTTTTCCAATTCATTCCTTCTGTCAGAAGATAGTTTCACTGCCACTCTAAGCATTACGGCTTGCATTACAGTTTCTGAGAAACTTTTTAATAAATTAGTTTTTTCTTCTTGAGATAAACTCTGCAGTTTTAGTTCATCAAAGATGTTTTGATCAATAAGTTTTGCTTTCATAGATACTCCTCGTATTATGCCACTGAATATATAAATTATCTAACTATCGAATTGAACTCTCGCTTATAAAAACAGAATTTTTACTTATTATTGTTACATTATTTGAAGTTGGATCTATCAGAGCATAATTTTTATCAGGATTAATCCAATAAGTAATGGTCTTTTTATTTATCAAATTTAAAACGGTTTGTTTTGTTTCTTCCTTTGTTTGAGGAAGAGAGATTGATTTTTTAATCAATTCTTTTAAATGATTCCTTTCATTGCCAGCAACTGATTGAAATCCAAGTTTTTGTAAAAAATTATTAATAAAATTTTTGGCACTATCAGTGGCGTTAAACGGTGTTTCGGCAGCTAAATTTTCAAATACTGTTCTTCCTATTTTATTTTGGGTCTGCGCTTCATAATTACTATAAAGGCTTTTCAATGTTTTTAGTTTGACATTTAACGTATCTTTAATAGTAATTTTATTTTTAATGTTTCCTTCAAGTAATTTGGCAAAACCATCAATTTTTCCCTGATTAATTTCATAAGGAGAATCAAGATGCTGGAATATTTCATATTGTCTAGCCAAATCTTTGGCTTGTTCTGTGACTGTATCACCTTTTGCCACAAAATGATCAAATTCAAATTTTTTGCCAAATATTTCCTGGGCGTTTTTGGGTATTTGATCTGTTTTTATTCTTAAATCACTGAGATATTTTGGTAATTGTGGATTTTTATCATCAAAAACAAATTCAGTGGCATTTAATTTTTTCATATCAGGCGGTAAAATTTTGTTCATATAAGATGCATGCCAACCATCTGCATCTTTCCAAATTTGAGTATCATAGATAGTATCGTTATTAATATCTACCATTTGTCCCTCGCGAGCCACTAAACCATAAATATTGCCAGCTAAATCTTTATCATCAGCATGTAAAATATGTTCAATTCCTTTGATATCTTTAAATGTTCCAAACCCGGTTTTCGGATCAATGTTAATAAATCTCATTCCATCAGGACCAATGTCTCCAGCCCCATCATGGGTTAGATCAAGCGGAACTTGAATCTTTTTAACACCTTCTTCTTTAACGATAGGATATAATCTGCCGTAAATTCTGGTATATTCATTTCCATTTGCAGCTCTTTCGGGGGTTATTTCTCCCCAACAGCTTTTAATCGGAGGTGTTGGTGATGCTTCAGGTGTGGCTGCTAGTGGGGCAGCAGCTCCTTTTTCAACTTTTTTAAATATGGCAGGAAGCAAGCCAAAAGTTATTCCAGTGACAAGAGCTCCATATATTGCTGATCTTAATAACCTTATTTTTCCGTGTTTTTTTTCTTCTCCTATAGCTTTTTCAGTGAGTTCATTAAGTTTTTCCCCTAAATGTAGTTTAGATTCAATAATATCTTCAATAGTTTGTCTGTCTTGTTGATTTAATTCTTGGTTATTGGTGATTTTTGATTTAATTACATCATCTAGATTTTCCTCTAAGGTCTTTTCGATGGCTTGGGGGAGAATTTGTTCATATTTTTTTAGCAAAACATCCTCTATTATTTCTGCTCCGGCAATTTCTTTGGTTTTAACACCCTTTTCTTTGGCAACAGCATAGGTTTTTACTAATTTATCTTGTAGATAACCTAATTGTTCAATGGGACTTTTACCTTCAAGCTCATTTTCCAAATCTTCT
>DAOVQR010000065.1 GCA_030628575.1 bacterium | reverse complement strand
TTTTAAAGAATTATAAAACCTATCGACCAATTATGCTTACCAGAAATATTACCAATTTTGATCAATTCACAATTGATAGCATAATAAGTTTATCTCAACTTAATAAATTCAGTTATCTGTATAATTTTATTTTTTTTAAAACATTAGGATATTTTCCAATATTTAAAAAGTATTGTATACGTAATAAAGTAAAAATATTGCATGTCCATTTTGGATACCATGGAATAAAATCAATCGGTTTAAAAAAATGTCTTAATATTCCAATGGTCTGTAGTTTTTATGGCAATGATGTTTACAAATGGCCGAATCAGAAAAAATGTTGTATAAAGTTACAGAAGTTATTTAAAGAGGCCGAACAAATACTGGCTCTCGGACCTTACATGAAAGAACATTTAATTGAATTAGGCTGTTCAGAACAAAAAATATGTATTCAACATCTGGGCGTAAGTGTTGATAGTATAAAATATAAGCCTCGCGAATATCATGATTCCGAACCTCTTCGTTTTCTAATTGCATCCAGCTTTGTAGAAAAAAAGGGGATTGATATTGTCTTAAATGCCTTAAAATTTATCGAGGAAGATATAGATTTTAAGCTGGATATTATCGGGGATGGTCATCTTAAAAGTTATATATTGCAACTAATTAGGGAATTGAAAATAGAAGACCGGGTAAAATTACATGGCTATCAACCATATTCATATTTTATTGATCTGGCATATCAATGCCATATTTTTTTACAAGCCAGTAAAACTGCCGCAAATGGTGATAAAGAAGGAACGCCAATGTCCTTGGTTGATGCAATGGCTACGGGTATGCCGGTTATATCAACTTATCATTCTGATATACCTGAAATTGTTAAAGATGGTGAAAATGGCTTTTTAGCAGAAGAGAATAATGTTGAAGATTTTAGCAATGCTATTTTAAAGATTTTAAATAATATCGGTGACCTGGAAAAATTCAGCCAAAATGCTCGCAAGCATATTGAGATAAGTTTCAACTCTAAAATCCAAGCAATGAAACTGGAATCAATTTATGATAAGTTAAATTAAAATGTATAATAGGTGCTAATTACATGTTAAAATAGAGGTTATAAGTAGTAATATGCCAGGAATTTTAGGTTTAATTTCAGATAAAAATGAAGAGAAACTTTTTGATAAAATTTGTCAAAAATTAAATTACTACGATTATGGAAAAGTTGAAATCGGTCATGCATTACTACTACACATAATAACTGATAAAATAAAAGGAACCAAATGAAATGATAAAAAAAATTATAAAACAATTTACTGATTGGATAGTAATATTTAAAAAAATAATATTTCATTCAAAAATACGAAAATATGTATTTTCCAATCCAAGAAGTTTATTATATACTAAATATGATTCTGTTATAGAAAATGCACTCTACGGAAAAGCAAATGAATTATTGCGGAATCGTGAATTAGAGATAACAATTGAGGATTATCTTTCTTCGTATAATATAGAAAATAAAAAAGAAGAAATTAATATTCCAATAAAATATCAGGGACCTACTGATTCAATTTCAGTTTTTGAAACGCAGGTTTTATGTAAACTTACAAAGGGAATAAAAGCAAAATCGATTTTTGAGATTGGAACTTTTGAAGGCAGAAATGCTGTAAATATTGCAAATAATATTGATAAAAATGCGAAATTTTATACTTTAGATTTACCACAAAAGATATGCAAGTTTGAAGTAGGAAAATACATAAAAGAAAAAAATCATAAGATTGTTCAATTATTTGGGAATTCAGAAAAATTTGATTTCTCAAAATTTCATAATAAAATAGATATAATGTTTATTGACGGCTATCACCATTATAAAACCGTACTATTAGATAGTGAAAATGCAATGAAATGTGTAAAAGATAATGGATTTATTGTATGGCACGATTTAGATTTTACACAACTTGGAACATCCTATGCAATATTTCAAATTTGTAAGAAATATAACCTCCAATTAAAGAAAATAAGCGGAACAGTAATGGGTATTGCCAGAAAAAAACCAGGCAATATTATAAAGTAAGTTTATATCCTGTTTTGATTATATAAAAGAACAATATTAATAAAAAATGTTAACAAAAATTAAATCCGCTGTAAAAAACTCGGCAATCTACAGCATTGGGAGCATATCAACGAAAATAATTGGTTTAATCTTATTACCGATTTACACAAAACATTTAACAGTTTCAGATTATGGAATATTAGGAATTATAGAAGTTTCTACTCAACTATTGATTTCTGTTTTTGGATTAGCTCTTTATCAAGCTTTTTTTCGCTGGTATTGGGATAAGGAATACAAACATAAACAAAAATCAATGTTCTTTACCTCTACGATTTTTTTGGTTTTTATATCAATCCTCATGTATTTGGGATTTTATTCTTTTTCTGAAAAATTTTCAGTTCTACTTTTTGATAAAACAGCCTATTCCTATCTTCTTAAAATTATGGTTGTTTCTGCTGGATTACAAATAGTTGCACAAATGCCCTCAACTTTAATGAGACTTCAAGAAAGACCAATTTTATATTCAGCAACAAATATTGTAAAATTGATTATTACACTTATTTTAACAATATATTTTATTGTTTTTCTTAAAAAAAATGTTGAGGGGATTTACGAAGCTCAAGTTATTGGTCTTTTAGTATACTTTCTAACTTTATCAAAATATATTTGGAAAAATATTAGAATTAAATTGGAAACAAAAATTTTGAAAGGAATGTTAACTTTTAGTCTACCTTTAATATTTGCTTCCATCTCTGGTGTAATCTTTTCAATTGCGGATAGATATTGTTTGAAATTTCTTGGTAATTTATCCGAAGTTGGTATTTATTCACTTGGTTTTAAGATAGCAAATACAATAAAAGTTTTTGTAATAACTTCTGTTCAACTTGCAATTTCACCAATAATTTTTAAAATGATGGATGCACCTAATAATAAAAGATTTTATTCAAAAATAATGACTTATTTTACTTTTGGAGTAATGATTTGTGTTTTGGGAATGTCATTTTTCGGAAAGGAAATAATAAAATTTTTAGCACAAAATAAAGATTATTGGGAGGCATATAAAGTAATTCCGATAATTTCTTTTGCCTTATTATTTGGGATGTTGAAAGATACATCTATGATGGGTCTAAATATCGCAAAAAAGACAAAGATAATAGCCATTACTATGACAATTATGTCAGTTTTCAATATAGCTTTAAACATTGTTTTAATTCCACATTTTCAATCTATTGGAGCGGCAATTGCAACATTGATTTCCCAGGCAATTTTCTTTATTGCAATTTTTAAAATTGCTCAAAAATATTACTATATTCCTTATGAAATTTCCAAAATCATTAAAATGATAATTTTAGGAGTCATTTTATTCGGTTTATCTTTATTAATAAATAACTTCTCTTTGATTTTTAGAGTTTTGTTGAAATTAAGCATGATTGGTGCATTTCCTCTTATCCTCTATTGTTGGAATTTCTATGAAAAAATTGAGATTTTAAGACTAAAACAGAGTTGGCATAAATGGAAAAATCCCGGAAAGTGGAAGGAAAATATTTCAAAGAACAAAGTTCATTAAGTTAATATTTTTCAAATTGATACTATTTATAGGTAAAAAATGAGCAAAAAAAAGCGAATTTCAAAAGAAAAGATAAGTCGGGAAAAAGCATCACTGTTAGATAAAATCAGTTTAAAAAACGGCTGTATATTCAGTGCCATTTTTATTTTGCTTACTCTGCTTATATTCTACAAGCCCTATGTTTTTGATAAACTGGAACCGACTGGCGGCGATCGAATCGCATCAATCAGCAAACGCCATCAGCTTCATGAGTATTCCAGAAAAAGTGGTGAACAGGCTCTTTGGAACCCCAACATATTTTGCGGACAACCGATCTATTTTGACTTTATTTCCAGGTCTTTCCACATTGACAATTTAATCAGCTGGCTTGACCCGGTTGTCAGTTGGAGAATTTGCTGGTCTATTGTGGGAGCTATTGGGCTATTGTTGTTGTTTCACTTATTGAAATTTCCATGGTATATTTCACTAATTGGAGTGGTTGCATTTCTCTTTCTGCCTCACTTTCAAGCATTAATTATTGTTGGACACAATTCAAAAATAAGAGCAATTTTTTCTATCCCCTTGGTGGCATTTGGATTCCTTAACTATACAAAGAAGCGAAACTTATTCTCCCTGGCGCTATTTACTCTGTTTTTTTCCTTGTTATTAAGGACAAAACATTACCAGATTATTTTTTATACCTTGCTCTTCATCATGACGGTAGGTATCCAGTCTATTGTTAATTGGATTAAAGAGAAAGAGGTTCAGACACTATTTAAATCCGTCAGTATTTTCTTTATTGGGCTGTTTATTGCGGTTCTCATGTCCGCCCAACCTCTGTTTGTTGCCAAAGAATACACACCCTATTCCACGCGCGGCGGTAATGAAATCGAATTGCAGGAAAGCAAAGCAGGACAAGCAGAGGTGAAAAAATCCGGCGGGGTAACTTTTGACTATGCCACCCAATGGTCATCTTCGCCAAAAGAATTGATGGCACTTATTTCTCCACGATTTCTAGGAGGAACATCGTCTGAGATGTATAACGGCAAATCCGTGCCGCAGTTCCGCGGGAAGCAACTGCCGACTTATTGGGGCGATATGCCGTTCACTCAATCTTCGGAATATCTCGGTATTTTGATAGTGATTCTGGCAATTGCCGGCATCTGGTATAACCGTAAGAATGGACTAGTAATAAGTTTATCGGTTTTATTAATATTCTCGATCTTGCTTTCTTTCGGACATCATTTTCCGCCGCTATACAAATTGCTTTTTTATTATTTACCCTATTTCAGCAAGTTTCGCGTACCAATGATGATTTTAATATTAATCTCATTCATAGCAATTATTCTGGCAATGTTTGGGCTGCGGTCAATAATTGAGCGCCTGGATGAAAAAAGGTTTAAGACACTTCTCTACATTTCAGGGTTTTTCGCTTTGTTAGGGCTTGTGCCGTTACTGCTGCCTAATATCCTCTCATTTACTTCGCCAAAAGACGCCCGGTTTGCTTCTAATCCACAGGTTCTGGATTTACTCAGGCAGGTTCGCCTTGAATTTATGCGGACGGATACGATCAGGATGCTGGGTTTTATC
>DAOVQR010000060.1 GCA_030628575.1 bacterium | reverse complement strand
ATTCCTTTTAGTCATACGAAGCGAAGCAAGTCAGTATGGATGGATTCCCCAATTCGATAATAATATTTGTTAAGAAATTTTTATTGTTAATTTAATAATGATTTGGATAGGTCTTAGAATTCGATTACCAGATGGCATTTTTTCTCTATTCAGGTTGTGTAGTAAATTCAATATCTCTTCCTTCCGCTCTTTCTTTTTTCTCTTGGTATTTTCATTACATCTTCAATATTAATAAGAATTTTGTCAAGAGCTTAATGAAATTGGTCTTCCCCGGGTGGGTTTCCAAAGAACATATCATCAAGGTCTATCTCATTATATTTTTTCATAGCTAAAAAGAATAATTAACTTTATAATATCTTTCCGGACCCATAGTTTTCAAAAGCACCATTTGCAATTGTTCATTATTTACTTCTCCATTAAGAGTAAAAAGGTCTTCAATTCTGGCCTTTTGGTTACTAATTTCTAAAATAGAACTAGAGAAAAGTTGCCCCATTGAAGAGACCATACAGCCTTCAGGTGCCACATTCAAAAACAGATCATAACCTTGCTTGATCTTCAAAATTGCTTCTCCCAGATAAGGAGGCAATTCACCACGAGGCTTTATTGTTGGTAATATGGATTCTGTATGTTCTAAGACTTTTTGCATTTCATCAGGCATTTCTACCTGACCGGCAATATACAAAGGTTTGGCTAAAATACTTCTTAAAATTTTAACCGCTAAACGCAATTTGGAAATGAATTTTTTTTGTTTTTTCATTTCAAGATGGTTTTTTTCGAAATGAATTTTTTCTTTCAGATCTAAAATCTCAAATTCCAAAAGTAATTCCAGATAACACCACAATGGGGAATAATTGACTTTAAAAGAACGAAATCCGATGGCATCTATTAAAGCATTAAAAATATCTTGCACTAAAGCTGTTCTTATGTATGCTTCGCCTTCAATATAGATTTTGATTTTGTCTTTTTGATCTTTTTTTTGAATAGCAGACCATTTGTCAGAGAATTTTTTTAGATCTTTCCTAAGTCCATTATTATTATGTAATCCATAACCAACATATTTAAAAATGGCTCCGGCGTAGATTGATTTGTGACTTATTTTTTCTGCTAATTTCAAAGTACCTTTTTTGGGCTTGGTTTCTTTTTCAAGAATTTGATAAACCCTCTCTTTTAACTTTAAATAATCCTGGTAAAATGCTTGATACTGATCGTAATCACAACAATTTGCACCAAATTTTAACAAAATGGAATGCAAGACTCCTTGTAAAATAGCGCCTTGAAAAGATTGTATCAAAGCCCATTCATCCAAACCGACATTATAACCATCTTTCTCGTGACCAACCAATAATTTAACTTGATGCTCAACTGTTTTATTGGGCTTTTGACTACAAGAAGCGCAACCAAATTTTTTATTTAAAAGCAATTTGTGCATTTCAAAATATTGACCTTGGCGGCAAGGTCCGGTGCCTTTGTTGTCAAAAATTAAAATCCTTGTCTTACCTTTGATTAAAGGATCATTGGCTTTTTTTCTTTTGATATAATCTTCTACTGCTAAAAGTATATCGGCAAATATTCCTGCCAAAGGTGCACAAACTGCATCGCCAGCATATTTACGGCCCAATCGGACTTTTTGCTCCAAATCATAAGATTGATCTTCATAATTATCAAAAACTGTCAAACCAGCACTACGAAATACGGAGGTAATAGTTTTATTGTCGTGTAGAGTTGGGAAATAAATCACATCCGTTTCTTTATTTAGACCTTTAGCATCAAATTCTTCTACAATTTTAATTTCAAAATTTTCCCCGGAAAAAGCTTGATGTAGTTTTTTGTTTAACTGATTTATGTAAGTATTTACTCGATTTTCCAAATGTGCCAGCTCTATGGTCATGGCATCTGACTGGATAAAAAGGCTAGGCATTTTTTTTGTGATTTCCGCCATAGTGGGTGTCGTCACGGTATCTGGTCCACAGCGAAAAGTAGAAACTTGTAGTAAAGAAATCGAACCATTTTGGGTGCCGGTCTCAATCTTTTCAATGAGTTTTTTGAGTCGCTCATTTTTGATAATCTTATGAAATTTGTGATTAGCAATAGCATTGATTTTCGTTATCAGATCATGAGTATTACGCCAGTAAATATAATTAAAGTCCGGATCCAATTCCACCTCAAAAACATAGGAAGGAATCGCCATCACACCTTTATCTTTGAGTAATTTACCGACATGACTGTCATAAATACCGGGATTTAAAATATATTCCCTTCCACAAACAATTGTAATATTACGTTTTTCTTTAATAGCCTGCTCTAAAATATCAGCAGCAACTTCAGCTAGTTCGTTTTTAAATTTTTGATTTTTTTTGATGGACTGATCAATGGCTTTGACTAATTTTTCTTTAGATATTTTTAAATCATAAAATTGAAACACTTTTTGCAATTTTTTATTAAGTTGACGGGCGATATAATTTGGATCCGGTTTTTTGATGCTCAAATCAAATAAAAAAAAATGGCTGCTAGGGTATTTTGATTTAGCAAAACGCTCCGCAATAACCACGCCGCCTTGGTTGGTCGTACAAGTCCTGCCCAGACTGGTTTCTCCGGTTGGTAAAAAATCAATTTGAGGAACTAAAATAAGGCCGTGATCTTCTCCTGCCAGTCTTATAAATTGACCAACCGCCCCAATCAAAGGCGCACAAACATCGATGTTAAATAAGCTCTGAGCTTTTAAGATATCTTGTTCGCACACATTATCCACATAAACCGGAATACCAAGATTTTCAAAAATTTGAGACAAGAAAAAAGCCTGCTCAGAAACCACAAAACTTCGAGGAATAATTAATCTGTTTTTCGCTTCCGATCTGGGTAATTTTTCATTAATAAATTGCCAAATTTTCCGGTAAACATCTATCGTATTATTTTTCACTTTTTTACCAGCAGCAAGTTCATTGACAGCCGTGCATCCGCCCAAAAGTAAAGTCAGTTTATTATTTGAATCCGTAGAAGTTAGAAGGGTTCTGGAACAGCGGGCATTTTTATCACCACAAGCAACTCCCCTGCAAGTAATGATTTTTTTATCAAATTGAAGATTAATAAAGTCATCAAGTTGATATTTTTTATTGATTATTTTTTTTTCTTTAATAGACTTGATTAAACCAAAACAAGCTCTATGTCCAGGCAGAGGTGGAACAAGCGAGAACATTTTTCCATCTTCCTGAAGTCTGTGGGTGACTGCCAAAGGCAATGGGTCTGAAAGCATAGTTTGTCCGTGTAAAAGTACGACTGCGTTTTTAGGAAATTCGATTTGATTCCAGAGCGATCGAGCCATATTTTCTACAATTGCATAATTGCAAGAAGCTAAAATTTCATCTTTTCTAAAGCCTAAAGCCTGCATTTTTTTGGCATTCTCCATCAGAAAAACTGCACAAGTCGCATTTATTTCATAGGCTTTCTCTGCGTTAAAAGCCTTAAGACAAGCTTCACTAATGCTTTCAATGCCAAATAAAGCTTTGAGCGTATCCATTAAACTGCCTGTTCCGGCAGAGCATTTAATGTTCATCACATTATCAAAAAGCTCTTCTTTTTCTAGTGAAATTACAGAAACTTTTGTGTCTTCTCCGCCAATATCTATTAATACATAAAAGTCTTTATTAATCTCAGGAAAAGATTTTTTTAAATTTTTAATATAATCTTTGGCATAATCAATTGAACCATGTGCATGAGCATAATTTTCTACCAACACAAAAATTCTTGTTCCTAGTTCCGGATAAACTTTTCGCAACACATTCTGCACTTGATAGCGGCCACTACCCGTTATGCCGATGTTTTGAATATTGAAATTGTTCGCTCCTTTGTCTTTGATATCTTTAAAAATGTGCTTAATAGTCTCAATAGTATCACCATGATTATCATAAGAGCTTTTGAAAATTATTTTGTCATTTTTCGCATTGACAATCAGCATTTTTGCCATAGTAGATCCGACATCCAAGCCGATATTAACCGGCATTTTCTCTATATTTTCACCTTTATCCTCTGTAATCCCGGGTTCAATAAGTCTTTTGAAAAGCCCTGTTTTTTCATATTTTTCCTTTAAATGTTTGAAACCCGGATATTCGATAAATTTCTCTTTTTTTCTCAATTTCTCTTTTTCTTGTGCTTTAAAATTTTCTTCACCTATTTGTTCCACTAAATGCTGAACGCCATTCAAAAAAATTGCTTGATTTTGATCAAAAACAATGTCTTTAACACCAATGCTTTGCAGATAATCCTTGGTGCAATCGCGCATAAACTGCCAAACAAACACCCTGCCGGTAAGGTAAACCTTTTCTGTTTTTTCAAGCAATTTTTTACAAGCCTTTAGAACTTCTGATTTCATAGTTACGGCCAAAGCAATTTCTAGTGGGATACCCTGATTTTTATCAGAAATAGTAGCCGAAGAGCTAAAAACGCCGCATCTATCAACTCTGATTTGGACTTGCACTCTTTTTTCTTTACCGTTTTCTCCCAGATAATCTTCTAGTAATTCGTCAACTTCTTCGTTTTTAATATCCAATTTTTGTAAAATCCGGCTGAGATTGATTCCACTCCCTGCTCCACAACGAGAATTAGTTGTTAGTAAATCATCTTTGAGTTCGCCGTTTTTATCAATAGCAATGACCATATATCCGGAAGCAGATAAATCAATAATGCCAAGCGAGTTCAAATCTTGGTTTTCAGAATTGTTCATCAAAAATCGGGCTTCTGCCCAGAGTGCCGCTGAAGGCAAAATAATTTCTCCATGACCCAAAGTATCTCGCACAATCTCCGCTAATTTTCCGGTGATAAATAATTGGCAATTTTCATCTTTTAAAATATCCAAAACACCGTACTTTGCAAATAAGGTTTCGATTTGATCATTATTGGGAATAAGTAAATTCTTGGTTTTAGTGTTTTTTATTATTTTAATATGAATATTTACTATTCCAGCATCGATTATTATAGAGTTTAACTTGGAGATATTTGTTATCATATTCAATGTTAAAATATAAAGAAAACAAAAATTATTTCAATCTAATAAACAAAATTTTCAAAAAATATTTCGCCTAACGGGAGTCTGCGCTTAAACTCCAAATTTTACGCTAAAATAGTAAATATTTCTATGTTACGTTTCACATAATGCTTTAAAATTCGGATTGAAAATATATTATAAACGAAAAGAAAAGGAGGGGAAAGCATATGGTGTAATAAACCTCTCTCAAACAACTATCAGTATAAAGTTCTTCATCGGTCGTTGTTCGGTAAGGCGAATTTATAAAAAATAAATAAAAAATGATTTGGATAGGTCTTAGAATTCGATTGGGCGCTGGTTTTATATAAATTTCATTTGACTTTTTAACGGTTCTAGCCTTTTTTCTGCAAGTTTAAT
>DAOVQR010000035.1 GCA_030628575.1 bacterium | reverse complement strand
TCAAATAATAAATCAATTAATTGATACAGAACTGTTTAGGCAGCAGGCAGCCAAATATGGGATTAAAGTAACAAATAAAGAAGTAAATGAAGCTTTTGACGAAATGGCGCAAAAAAACAATGGAGAAGAAGAAGTTAAAAAAATATTAAAAGAAATGTATGGTATGGATGAATCAGATTTTAAAAAGTTGATTAAAAATCAATTAATGATGGATAAAATGCAGAAAGAATTATTTGTTCAAGTTAAAGCAAGACATATTTTAATTAAAGACGAGGGTCACGCCAAAGATGTTTTAGAAGAAGTTAAAAAGGGTGAAAGAAGTTTTGAAGATATCGCCAAAGAGCACTCTGAAGATCAGGGCAGTAAGGAAAACGGTGGAGATTTGGGTTGGATTGGTAGGGGAATGATGGTCCCAGAATTTGAAGAAGCAGTATTTGAAACTGAACCTGGACAAATGAAAGGAGAATTAGCGAAAACTGATTTTGGATATCATATTATAAAAGTTGAGGAGAAAAAAGGTGAAATTGATGAATCCTATGTTGATTGGTCCAATGAGGTGAAAGAAAAATCAAAAATTTATATTTTCTATAATAAACCCCTTAAGGATTGGTTTAAAAATGTAGCAAGAGTTGAAGAAGAGGAAATAAAAGTTCAAGTACAAGAAGGCGAAGCAGAAGTTCAGGATGAAGACAATTCCGAAGAAAGTAAAAAAGAAGGAGAATAAGATCGGACTAAGAATTTAATCATTGATTAGATTGATAAAATATGGTAAAATCTTTTTGTTATTTGTTTTTTGAGATTTGTTATTTATAAATACGGGGTGGTAGCTCAGTTGGTTAGAGCGTCTGCCTGTCACGCAGAAGGTCGAGGGTTCGAGTCCCTTCCATCCCGCCACCCTTCGCTAAAACTTCGGGTGGCATAGCCATTAAATTATCCTCTACTCAAATGAGGTTTTTTTGTAAAATAGAGATAAAATATGTTTAATTTATTTATTACAACTTGTACTGTTCAAGATACAATAACAGCTCCAACTTTGGGAGTAGTGACAACTGCGGCTTTGTTGGATTCAATTAATCCTTGTGCTATTGCGGTATTATTGATTTTATTAGCCACACTTTTAATGGCGCAAAAAAAAGACAGAATTCTAAAAGCGGGTTTATCCTTTATTGCCGGTCTCTTTATTGCCTATTTTCTACTTGGTATCGGACTTTTTAAAACTCTTCAACTTTTTCAATATGCTCAGATTTTTCATATTATAGTTGGCTGTTTTGCAATTTTATTTGGATTATATGAGTTGAAAACTGCAATTTGGCCTTCAAAACAAGCGGCAAAAGTTTGTATTGGAGGAATCTGCGCAGAAGATGCTTTTTCTGTTAAAATCATCTCAAAAATAACTGGCCCCTTTACTGCTTTTATCGCCGGTTTAATTATCAGCATTATTGAACTTCCCTGTACTGGAGGACCGTATATTTTTACTTTAGGATATTTGGCACAAAACTGTTCTTGGAATATTATTATTCCTATACTTTTGTATTATAACTTAATATTTATTTTACCACTGCTTGTTATTACATTAGTCATATATTTTGGATATGCCTCACTTGATAAAACTAAAAAACTCAAAGATAAATATCTTCGTTATATAAACTTCGCTACTGGTTTTGTGATGATAGCTCTTGGCCTCTGGCTTATTATTTGAGGTTGAAGACTTACTGCATAATAACCCTTTCTATTACAATTCTAAAATTATGGCTAAAAAATAATTCATTACTCGTCACCGTCCCAGTGGGACGGCTTCCTCGCTCTTCATTATTTTCGCTCATAATTTAAAAATTTCATAACGAAAAATTATTATGCAGTAATTCTAGTTTTCCACTTTACAAAACCTGTATTTTTGGGTTTAATTAAAATAAGTAACGGGTATGTTTTATTAAGGGATAGGACTTACGCGGTTGTCATTCCGTACAGGATGTAATCCTGATACGGAATCTCGGGATCCTGAAACCCTCCAATTCGGCGGGCAGGCAAGTTCAGGATGATGTAATATGAGGCGTGTAAGTCATAATATATTTACTATCGTCATAAAAATAGTACTACTCAGTTCACAAAAAAACAGGGATTTTAATCCCTGAATAATTATTGTTATATTTTTATTGTTTGCCTGTTTATCTTAATGTTGCCATCAAAAGATAAATCAATAACAACATAAGATAAATCATTTAATTGACCAGGTTGAATACACCAGGTTTTACCAATTTTTGCAGACCATATTCCACTTAGATATGGTGACTCGTGAATATGGCCATGCAATGATATCCGTGGTTGATTTTTTTGCAAAAAGTCATAAATTGCTTTTGATCCCACGTTTGTGTCATTAATACATTGGTCAAGACCTAATTCACAAGGAGGCATATGAATGATATAAATGGTATTTGACATATTTTTAGGTTTCACTAAATTGTTTAGTTCTTCTTCTATCGTGGGAAGGGATTTAGCATATAAAGCCCAATTATCGATTTCTCGCCATTCGTACTGAATAGATAAAAGTCCCTTACCGTGTTGTTGGGGGAATATATCATCGTTTTTTGTATCAAGTCGGCATCTATCCTTTATGCGAAATGGATAATCTACCACCCAATTCATACCAATAAAATCAAAATTCTTAATTCTGATTTTTTTCTGAGCAATATTAAAGATTAGTGAATATTTATCACAAATCTTATCAAAGAATTGGTCAAAGATTTTAAGGTCATCATTGCCCAGAAATGATAAATGATATATACCATTAGTTTCAAATTCTACAAAGTATGGATCAAGGAAATTCTTGATAAATTTGCGTTGATCGGATATGTGAATGATTTTAGGCAGCATATCTCCACCGTTTATTACCACATCGGCGCGAATTTTTTTTGCAATCTGATATATCTTTTTATATTTTTTCTCATTGCCGTGCAAATCAGTTACATATAAAATCTTCATTCAAAATACTCCTTTCAAAATATTAAATTTTAAAGTTACTTGGAATTTTTTCCCAATAAGATTCTTATCACTATACCATAAAATTATCTACTTGTCAATAAAAAATCCCTTTAAATTATTAATCCAAGCAGAACACGGCGCCTCAAGGTGGTTCATTTTTCACCTCCGAGGTGAAATTTTCAAACACCTCGGAGGTGAGTACTAGAACTAATGGGTAAAAAGTGGTAAAATACTTCATAGATTATGAAAAATTATGTGTTGATGTTTGTGGTTTTGACAATAGTTTTGATATTATCAATATTAGTTTTTTTTATTGTGAAAAATCAAATGGACAAACCAGAAATAAAAAATCTACAAATAGGCGATAAACATTATCAAGTTGAGATTGTTCGATCAGAGAAAGATCAAATCAAAGGTTTATCGGATCGGAATAGTTTAGAAGATATTGATGGAATGCTTTTTGTTTATGATGATAGTCGGATACGCAGTTTTTGGATGGAGGGGATGAGATTCGATCTTGATATTATTTGGATTCGCAATAGTAAAATTATCGGATTTACAGAAAATATATCTTATCAAGATCAAGGAAAATCATACAAATTACCAGAAAAATGTGACATGGTATTAGAATTAAAATCTGGAAGAGTAAAAAATGATGATTTGAAGATTGGAAATAAAGTTGAGATAAAATAAGCCAGTGTAACTCAGAGGTAGAGTAACTCACTCGTAACGAGTAAGTCGTGGGTTCGATTCCCACCACTGGCTCCAACCATGAAATATAATTTTAATACAATTTGGCAAACAGTATTATCCTATTTACGTCTTGATAGGTTGTCTTGGATATTTATTGGTTTATCAGTAATTTTAAACATAATCCTTTGGGTTATTTGGTCACGTATCCATTTCAGTATTTTTTCCATATTTTTAGTTACAGGAATTTTAATTTTGAATATTATTTTATCAATAGCATTTGATTCAAAAGGACAAATAATAAGCTATACTTTATTGGGTACAGCGCTTTTTTGTCAAATTTTAGTGGCAATACTTCTCTATAATTCAGTATATTTTTAGTTATCAGACATTAGTTTAGATTAGATATTGGAAAATATGAAAAATATTGAAATTAATCGACATAAAAAATATTATCGTTTATGGGAAATCTTTCCTGGCATTTTAATGTGGGCTACTTTTATATTACCAATTATTTTATCAATATATTATCCATATGTTATTGCAACCATAGTTATTTTATATGCTTTATATTGGTTGGCAAAAGCATTTTTAATGTCAGGCCATTTAATTATTGGTTATAAGCGTTATAAAAAAGATATTGGGAGAGATTGGCTGGCATTATGTAAAGGAAGTATTCCGAAAAAATTTACCCCGCCTAAAAATAAGGCGGGGCAAGCTTGGAGAAAAATTTATCATGTGGTAATTTTAGCTACATATAAAGAAGATATTGAAATCTTGCGCCATTCAATTTCAGCTTTAGCTAATTCTGATTATTCAACAAAAGATAGAGTAATATTTGTTTTAGCATCCGAAGAGCGTGATAAAGTGAACGCTCAAAAAAATGCAAAAGTTCTTAAAAAAGAATTTGGAGATAAATTTAAACATATGATTTGCACTATGCATCCAGCTAATATTATCGGTGAAGTAAAAGGAAAAGGATCTAATATTACTTATGCTGCACGACAAATGCTTAAATATATTAAAAAAGAAAAAATTCCATATGAAAATGCAATTGTCACAACATTAGATGCTGATAATCGTGTCCATAAAAAATATTTAGCTAATTTAACATATCACTATTTACATGATGATGATCCAATTCATAAAAGTTACCAGCCCTTGGCAATGTTTTTTAATAATATCTGGCAGGTGCCAATAATTATTCGTTCTATTGCGGTTGGTAGTTCTTTTTGGCAAATGATTGAATCGACCCGACCTTATCGATTGCGGAATTTTTCTGCTCATGCCCAATCTTTAGCCGGACTTGTTAAAACTGATTTTTGGTCAGTAAAAACGATAGTTGAAGATGGTCATCAATATTGGAGAAGCTATGTAGCTTTTGATGGAAATTATCAAGTTGTACCGCTCCATGTACCAGTTTATCAAGATGCAGTACTTTCCCCTAAAGGATATTGGGGAACATTCGTTGAACAATATTTACAAAAAAGACGTTGGGCATGGGGATGTTCAGATATTCCATATGTGGCTACGAATTTTATTGGTAATAAAAAATTACCATTTTGGCATAAATGGTTACAGTTTGGTCGATTAATTGAAGGACATTTTTCTTGGGCTACCACTTCCATTATATTAGCTGTTGTTGGTTGGATGCCGTCGTTTTTGAATCCTTCTTTTAGAAATACTGTTTTGGCATTTAATTTTCCGGTGATATATTCAAGAATTTTGACCTTTGCTATGCTTGGATTAATTGTAACATTAACCATTTCACTTTTAATGTTGCCACCAAAACCTCGAAAATCATTAACATGGAGTGTAATTTTAGAATGGGTATTTGCACCAATTATGCTGCCAATTTCTAACATATTCTTTTCATCGTTTCCAGCAATAGATGCACAAACCAGATTATTATTAGGAAAATCTCTTGATTTTCGAGTAACTGAAAAAGCAGTTATTGAAAAGTTGAATAAGGAATAAGGAAGCAGGAATTGTGTATTAAATTCATATTCCATACTCCATACTTCCTGCTTCATACTTCATCATTCAACATTCAACGAAATTATAAATGAAACAATCTTTATTAGAAAAAATATCAAGATACTTTTTACTACCATTATTAGTTATAATAATGGGATTTTTGCTTATTAGAAGTGTTAAAAATGATTCAGCAACGGCAGATGAGGCAATTCATATTCTAAGTGGCTATTTATCATTAAAAGATAAAGATTTTCGTTTAGATCCGGAACATCCATTTCTGGGTCGCCAAATCTCTGCATTGCCATTATTAATACTACAGCCAGATATTGACTATCGTCACAAAGTATTTAAGGTTGTCAAAGATTATTTTTATGATAGTTGGTTTGAAACTCGTGATGCAGCTCAAAAATTTTTATATTCTTGGGGAAACAGTGCAGATCAAATTTTATTTTATTCTAGATTACCAATTATTATCGCCACATTATTATTTGCTTTAGTTTTTTATCTGATCACAAAAAAAATCTTCGGATGGTCTGCGGCGATAATTTCATTGACACTTTTTGTCTTTTCACCTAACGTTCTAGGTCATGCTCGTTTGGCTAACACTGATTTGTGGTTTTGTTTAGCATATTTCCTGACAATTTTTTCTTATGCATGGTATCTTAAGATTAGTAACAAGCGATTAGTAACCATAGTAGTAGAGCATAGCTCACTACGTGGCAGAGCAAGTAACAAGTTAATAGATCAAAAATGGTTTAGATTATTGATTGCTGGTTTATCTTTTGGTTTTGCGCTTTCAATAAAATTTTCTGCTTTAATTTTACCTATTGTAATGTTGGCAATCTGGATAGCTTATTATTTTTTCAAGAAAAAGAAAAAATGTTTTTTATATTGTCTTTGTAGAGCTTTTTTAGATTTTATTCTAATTTGTTTGATTGGATTCTTAATTGTTTGGGCAAGTTATGGTTTTTCTATTGAATCTTTTGATCATTATGTTGGAATTCAAATTGGTTTCATTGTCGGAAATTATAATGATACACTTATTAAATTACAGCCATTAATATATTATTTACAACCAGCGCAATATTTTAAAGGCATTATACTTACTCTCGCTAGCGCTTTTGGGGAAAGACCGGCATATCTTTTGGGTCAATTTTCTTATGGTGGTTGGTGGTATTATTTTCCAGTTGC
>DAOVQR010000082.1 GCA_030628575.1 bacterium | reverse complement strand
ACTTAGCTTATTGGGATTTGAGTTCCAAATTTTCTTGTTTTAATTTATTATTTTCTTCATCCAAATTCCCAATAGAACCAACTTTAGAAAAGAAATTTCCAATAAAATTAGAACACTCGTTTAAGGTTAAAGATATTGGCTTGATAACATTTTGGCTGGCATTTTTAATTGGCAAAATTACCCAAGGATATAAAATAAAACCTAGAAGCGCCAAAATAATAACAATTATTATAATTAAATTGTTTTTCTTCATAAAATGTTATTCGTGAAAATAGATTAGTGGACTATTTTTGGAATTCTGTAGGTAATAATACATCTTTTAACAAATCTAGATCTTCTAAAACAACTCCGGTACCTCTGACCACACAAGTCAATGGATCATCAGCGATATGCACTTTTGTTTCTGTGGCGTGAGAAATCAATTTATCTAGACCTCGCAGCAATGCTCCTCCTCCAGCTATAACGATTCCTTTTCCCATAATATCAGCCACTAATTCTGGGGGCGTTTCTTCAATTGTAGTTTTTACTGCATCAACAATTTTATCTACTGATTTTTTCATTGCCACGCGAATTTGTTCATCAGTAACAATAATCTCCTTTGGTAATCCTGTAACTAAATCACGTCCGCGCATTGGAATTTTCAGCTTTTCCTTAAGCGGGATAGCTGAACCTACCTCAATCTTTATCTCCTCTGCGGTTCTATCACCTAACATAAGGTTAAGTTTTTCTCGAGCATATGTTTTGATGTCTTCATTAAGTTTATCTCCTGCAATTCTTAAAGATCGCGAGGCAACTATACCTCCTAAAGAGATAACTGCTACTTCAGTAGTGCCGCCGCCAATATCAACAATCATACAACCCGATGCCTCTTGAATCGGCAATCTAGCGCCAATTGCGGCCGAAATCGGTTCTTCAATTAGATAAACCTCACGGGCTCCAGCATTAACTGCTGCCTCTTCAACTGCCCGACGTTCAACTTCTGTAACACCATAAGGAATTCCAATAATAATTCGTGGTCTGGGAAGTAAAGTAAAACCTTCTTTATGAACACGCGAAATGAAATATTTTAGCATTTGTTCAGTTACTTCAAAATCAGAAACAACACCATCAACTAAAGGTTTAATAGCAACAATATGGGAAGGGGTGCGACCAACCATTGCTTTTGCTTCTTCTCCTATTGCTAAAATTCTTTTTGTTTTTTGATTAATTGCTACAACAGAGGGCTCATTAATAATAACTCCTCTATCCTTGATATAAACAAGAGTATTGGCTGTACCCAAGTCAATCCCAACATCATGTGAAAACAATCCGAGTATTCGGTTTAACATAAAATCCCTACGCCCTAATTTTACTTGATGGATTCATGGCCGGGCTTAGCCTTATATAATTTATAGTATCTGAGAGTTAAATTAAAATCAACTATATACTTATTGCATAATAATTTTCGTTATGAAACTTAAGAATTTTGAGCGAAAATAATGAAGAGCAAGGAAAACGTAACAGAATTACGATGACGAGTGATAAATTATTTTTTAACCAAAATTATTATGTTGTAATAGAAAAGGTTATCGTGCAGTAATTCTTATTTCTTTTGTTTATTTAAATTATGTTCTTCTAGTGTTTCGGCAAATAAAGTTGTGCCATCATCTAAATGTAAAAAATAATAATAGCCATTTTTTTCAGCATTTAACACTGCTTTAATACTAGCCAGCCCAGGATTGCAAATTGGACCGGGCGGTAAACCTTTATGTAAATAAGTATTGTAAAGAGAGTCCACTGATTTGTAATCTGCTAGCTTTAGTTTTGGCCAGTTGGTTCCTTTGGTATATTGCACAGTTGGATCAGCTTCGAGACGCATATTAGTATCAAGACGATTTTTATAAACTCCAGCAATTTTTGATCTGTCTTCATTTTTTTGTGCTTCCCGTTCCACAATTGAAGCCAGAATTATATCATCTGATGACACTTTTAAATTACTTGTTCTAGTATTAAAATTTTCAATTAATTTATTAACAATCTGGGCAGCGGTAATATCTATTGATAAACGATAGGTATCTGGAAACAAATAACCTTCTTTCCCCTCTGATACTTTCATAAAATCTTCATAATTAACAATATTATTTTCTGCCAGCATTTGGGCAATCTGCTCCCTGCGCCATCCTTCTATAATCGTAATTTTATATTCTTGAATATTCCCCTGTGACATCGGTTTTAATAATTGACTTAAATTCATATTTTTCTTGAGATAATATATTCCGGGAATTAAATTCAAATCACGCAAATAAACATAAAGAGCAAAGGTATAATTATTATGAATTAAATCTTTTTTCTTGAGACGTTCGGCAATATCCAAAGTTGTCTCTCCGTCAATAATTTCAAAAGCAACATTTTCATTAGAACCACCCTTGGGAACATTCACTGCATAAAAATAGTAAATAATCGGTAATCCAATAAATAGAATAACAACTATTAATATAATCAACCAGCTTTTACTGGATTTTTTCTCTGATGATTTTGGTTTATTATCATTTTTTGATGCTTGATTTGGTTTAGATGAATAAAAACTTTCTTCATCTTCTTTAACTATTCTTTTTTTTCTTCGAACAAATATATCTCCCCGCATAAACCCTCCCATATAGATTAATGTAAAATGTAAAGCGAAAAACGCAAAACAACAACTCTAACAAATTATAAATTTAAAATTCTTAATTTTTATTCGATTTTTAATGATTTAATTTTAAAAATTAGAAATTTAAACCTCACAGGGTCCCGTGGGACATTTGAATTTGACTCGCCTCGCTGTAGCTCGCCTTGCTGTAGATACGGCGAAGCAGGCTTTGGCGAAGCGGGTTTAAAATTTAAAATTGGTAATTTAAAATTGTTTGATATTCTACATTGTTATTTTTCGTTTTTAGTTTTAAATTTTATCTAAGTATTGATCTAAAATCAATTTTGCTGCCATTTTGTCACGATTTGCCCTAATCTTTTCTTTTGACATACCCTTTTCAAATAATAATCTTTCAGCTTCTTTGCTTGTTAAACGTTCGTCTTCAAAATAAATTTTTGTCTTAAGTTTATATTGTTTTAATTTATTTTCAATAATTTTAGCAAACTCACGCACGTGTTTTGTTTCATTTGATTCTGTTTCATCCATATTTTTTGGCAAACCAATAATTAGCTTGTCAATATTATTTCTTTTAACTAAAAATATTATTTCACCTACTGCAGATTTATCATCTTTTACATCAATAGTACAATATGCGGACGATATTAATTCCGATTCAGAAATTGCCACACCAATTTTTTTTCTTCCAACATCTAATGCCAATATTGCCATATGTATATTATACCAAACAATTCAATATTATGGATATAGTAATGGCACGCAATATTGCGTGCCATTTAAATTGGTAATATTAACTGAATAAATTCAGACAGATTGAATATCTCCAATCTGTCTACCGATCCAATACTCTCCACGGAGCCAGTCATATAAATCCAGATACAATCCGTAGAAAAATCCATCAATTGGACAAATGATGCCCGAATGATCTATCTTTGCATTTTTTCTACCTTTTGGAGTATTAAAAAAAATGCAAGTTTCGGCAGAACCCAAACGGGATAATGCCGTTGCAACAGTTTCGCCTGAGGTTACAATCTCGTCAACCAAAATTTTTCGGCAATCCTCTGATAAGTATTTACCAAACCATTCTTCAATGATCGGTGGTTGTTTTTTGTTACCATGATAAGAACAAATTTTTATATCTCTTGTGAAGATAGAAATTTTACTATTCAACTTAAGAATTTTATTCTTTAGGTCATCACGGAAAAGTGTTCCACCTTGTTTCACTCCTATTAAAGCAATTTTTTCTCCTTGCCATGACTTAATAATACCTTCGGCAGCATTAATCAAACCTTTTTTTAAATCTTCTTTAATATATAGAACTTCTACATTAACTGCTACTACAATTTTTTTCTTTAGATCAGGTGCGATAATTTTTATTCTTGCACCCCGTTTTTGACTATTTCCTATAATATCTGGTCCTTTCGCAAACAAGTTCTGATAATCTTTGTTATCTAAACTAATAGGACTCACCTTATTTTTTACAACATCCATCTTTCCCAACTCCTTTATAATAAATTTTTTATGTTCGGGAAAACTCTAATATTTATCCTAAAAAAAGACGCAATATTGCCTCTTTAAAAAATAAAATAATAAATAGTTTCCATATATAAACGTTACGTGATAATTAAAAATATGTCAAACTAGGGCTATGAGAATGTGAGAATGTGAGAATGGGGATTGAGAATGGGGACGGTTCTCTTTTACTCTGGAAATTTACCATTTCTATTTCTAATT
>DAOVQR010000122.1 GCA_030628575.1 bacterium | reverse complement strand
GTTGCTGTTGGACTTTGGAATAAAAATTATAAAAAGAATATACTACCCAAATTGATATTATTAAAGATAAAAACACTGTAGTAGTAAAAAGTATATTTACTTTGCTATCAATATTATCATCTGTTTTTTTAGTCAAAATAAACCTCCGTTTGAATTTCCGCTTTAACATTATCTAGCATATTATTTGCGTCAGACATATTGGCTGCTATAATATAAACCAATACATTATCGGCAATCAATTTATTATAAAAACTCATTACATCATTGGTATAACCCTTAACCATAAATTTGGCTGGTAATTTATGTGCGGTTGGTTCTTGCTCAAATTTAGTCGATAATTCTACATGATTTTCGTTGGCCATTGCTTCAATTTTATTGATGATATCAATTAATTTATCTTGACTGGGTAATAAATTATTGATATTTTCCACATCGGAAGATATAGTTGTATATTCTTTTTCCAATTTATCAAGATTGGAAATTCTATTTTCTAAAGCTATTTTTTGTCCTTCTTTATCTTTTAATTCATTTATCTTTTCTTCGATTAATTTATTAAATTGAATTATCAAAAGCACGGTTAATAATGAAAAGAAAACCAGCAGCAATATATATTGACTGAATTTTACTTCAATTTTTTTAAATTTGTATTTATTCATGGGATTATATTGAATTTCCTCCACTAATCTTATTTCACTAATCACGCCAATTATTTATTTGCAGTATTCGCGTAAAAAGATTTGCGTAGGTTATGGTTTTCTTTTCTTATTAGCGTCATTAGCGTATTAAAATTTGCGCAGGTTATTACCTTATTTCTTACTTGTTGTTAATTCAAACTCAACTTCTTCTTTTTTCTCCAAAGCAGTGATTGGTAAAGTAATTGGATTTATAGTATCTAATGAATTTAATTTATCCTTAAAAATTATCAAATCGTTTCTATTTTTTGCTATGCCTTTAATCTTGACATTTTTATTTTCTTCTACAGCAATTTCTTTTAAAGTAATATTTTCATTTGCTACTGAAATAATTTCTTGGAAAAAACTTGGTTTAATTGATGCTGCCAATGGAACAGATTTAATAATCTCAATTTTTTGATTAAATTGATTGATTTTAGATTCTAATTGTTCTTGTTGAAAAGTGGTTTCGGTTTCCTGAAGCTGTGAGTAATCTTTACTAACATTTAAAATATCGTAATAAATTTTACCCCAAACAAAGCCATAAATTATTATAATAAAAATAAGTAGTAAAATAAAATAATTAAGGATTGTGGATAGGCGATAATTAATACCTTCATTTTTGGCATTTTCCCTGATTTCAGGAGGCAGTAAGCTTAATGCTTCTAATGATAAACCCAAACCTAGATTATCAATATAAACAATATATTCCGGTTTTATGTTCCTAATGATTTTAATATCTTCCGCATCCCCTACCTTTGTATTTTCGGAAACTGTTTTTTTCAGTCTTTCTTCAATTTGCTCCAATTCAGGCGGTCCAAAAACCATTACTTTAAAAATATTTTCATTAACATATTTTTGTTTATAGTAATTTATCGTATCTTGAATGATTCGCTCCAAACCTTTATAAGTATCATCGATGTGTCGACTAGTACTAAAATGAACGTTTCCATTTTTGGCTACAATAAGTGAAATATTATTTTTTCTTGATAAATCAACAATCACTGAAAGTTGATTTCCTTGACCTAATAAATTTGCCAACCCCGCAGAAGGAAAGGTAATAATTAATGGCTTTAATTTTGCCAAGATTAACGCTTCAAATAAAGAATCAACTATTTTTTTCTCACAAACTGCAATTAAGATTATAAGTTTATCTGACTTTGAACCAATTATCTTCCAATTAAAATATATTTCTTTTAGTTTAAAAGGTATTAATGATTCTAATTGATAAGTAATTGCACTGTTAACTTTTTCAATCGGCATTTTAGGAATTTCAATTATCTTTAGAAAAACTTTTTCCTCTGGAATTGCCGTAATAACTTCCGATGCTGTAATTCTTTTGGGTTTTGCTTTGATTCTCAGCTCATTTACTAATTCTGCAAACATTTTCAAGCGTTCAATTTTTCCATCATTAATAATACCAGCTGGAATATTGGCTGATGATACAGAATCAATATTTTTTCCGGTAATTTTTACCAGACGTAAAACCGAATTTGTGTAGGTAAGAGTAAAAAAATTACGTTTCAAATTATTGCCCCTCAATTTTAGCTTATTAGCTTGTAGCTTTTTAGCTTATTAGGTTTAATATAATTCTTATCTTTTTCTAAAAAGCTACAACCTAAAGCCTAAAAAGCTAATTTAATATATTTCCTCAATATTATTAATCACTAAAATTCCGCTTGCATCATAAGTAGCAGTTGCTTGCATTTTACAGATATATTTATCATTATTAACTCTACTGATCACAGTAACTGTTTTCGGATTATCACCAGTTATTTTAATTATAACATTTCCATCATTCATATTCAAAGTTGCATCAGAAAAATCTGGATCACGAATTAATCTTAATGTGGCTTCTTCAACGGCAGAAATAGCATTGTTATATGCCTCGTCAGATTTTTTCAAATTAAATGACATATATGTATCAACTAATACATTTTGCATGGTGATGGTAATAACCAATAAAGCAATTGCCAAAATTATCAAAACGGCCACTAGGGCAGAACCTTTTTTTGAATTATAAATTTTGAATTTTAAATTTTGAATTTTAAATTCTCCTCTTCTAATTATTAAATCTAAAATCTACAATCTGAAATCTAAAATTATTTAAGGTAGTATGTTGTTTCAAAATCCTGCGAAATGTCGCGATTCCCTTCAATTTGACCAATATAATTAACAGTTACCTCAATTTTAATAGTTGACTTACCCCCAGCATTTTCAATTCGGGTAAATTGTAAAGCATCAATCTGAACAGAATTACTGGTAACATTCTCAGTTGAAGTCGCATCTGTTCTAGTAAGACGTTCAGATGATAATTGATAACTCACATTACCAATAACTAAATTATTAGTTGGAT
>DAOVQR010000045.1 GCA_030628575.1 bacterium | reverse complement strand
TGCTTGGATATGCATGAAAGAAACAGCGTTTAAAAGAAAAATATCAATTTATCAACAAAAACGGAAACCTCTTATGCAATATATGGTTAATCAATGGCGTAATCCTTCTACCGTATTTGCATAAAGTGAGAAAGTCCTAATGGTATTAAATTTAAAATATTTTAAATTTTTAGCTGTTGTTTTATCCCGATTTCTAAATCGAGGATTCTCGATAGAATGAAATCTATCGGAACATTTTACCTTTTTAGTTTTACGTTTCCTGTTATAATAATATCAGTATGAAAAAAATAAAGCAAAATTTGAAGAATGATGCTCAATTGATTATTGAAGCTGGTCTTAAAGCTTTGGATCCAAAAGATATTGTTCGTGATATTGATTTTGATAAATTATTAACCACCCCCGAGGTTAAATCTTCAGAAACCTCGGGGGTGTTCTCAAATAGGTTTAATAATATCTATCTGATTGGTTCAGGAAAAGGGTCTTCAGCATTGGCCTATGAAATTATCAATAAAGTTCCGCAGATTAAAAAAGGAATCGTGATTGATATAAAGAATTTTCATAAGAAATCTAATCTGAAATCTAAAATCCCTGCCCTGAGCTTGTCGAATGGGTTAAATCTGAAATTCTTACATGGTACCCATCCATTACCATCTGATATAAATATTAAAGCAACTAAAAAAATTGAAAACATCTGTAAAAAAGCCAGAAAAAATGATCTGGTAATTGCCATAATTTGCGGCGGCACTTCAGCACTTTTATCTGATCCAATCAATCCTTTGAAAAAAACACGGCAGATTTATGATCGTTTGTTAAAATCAGGCGCATCAATTCGCCAGATAAATACTGTCAGGCGTCATATTGACAGAGTAAAAAATGGTGGCTTAGCAAAAATCGCCAAACCAGCCAAGATAATTGCGCTTTATGTTTCTGATGTTCCTGGCAATATAATTTCAGCATTTGGTTCGGGTCCATTTGTGGCTGATAAAAGTACAAATCTTGACGCTAAAAAAATACTTAGAAAATATGGTATTGATGGAGATATAAGATTCACCCACGAGGTGAAGTCTTTAGACGCCTCGAGAGCGGTAGTTAAACACATAATTATCGCCGAAAATGATATTGCTTTAGCAGCGATGAGAAATAAAGCACAAAAACTAGATTATAAAACAAAAATAATTGCCGAGGATTTAACTGGTAAATCAAAAGTGGTCGCTGAAAAATTAATCAAGATGTGTCCAAAAAGCACAGCATTAATCGCTGCAGGGGAGACTGAAGTTGATGTGGCTAGTGGACATGGACAAGGAGGTCGTAATACACATCTGGCGGCAAATGCTCTAAGTTATCTAAAACCTGATATGGCTTTTGCCTCCATTGCTACTGATGGAATGGATCATTCAGACGCAGCCGGAGCAATTATTGATATTGAAACCTGTAAAAAAATAAAATCAAAAAAAATTGATCACAAAAAACATCTAAAAAACTTTGACTCTTATAATTTATTTAAAAAAACCGATGATCTTTATTTCACTGGCCATTTGCCTGTAAACGTGGCGGATATTTATTTGGTACTGAGAAAAGATTAAAATAAAATGCCAAAGCTCAAATTATAAATTTCAATTGAAATCCAAAGCCCAAATAAAATAAATTTGATATTTAAACATTTAGACTTGATTTGACATTTGAAATTAGGATTTTGAAATTATTTTGAGAACTATTTTATTAAACCCTTTTGGTCCGATTTCTTTTAGTTTGTGGATTTTTTTGCTTATAATAGTTGAATCCACAGGTTTTTTGGGATTGGCGACTAGATATCCTTGATCACAAACCTCTAACATTTCCAAATCGTTTCTAGAATCACCTATTCCTATTGTTCGAATATTATTAAATTGTTTTTTATATAGTTTTGATAAGATTCCAACTGCCAAACCCTTATCCTGCTTGCCCATAATATGGGCATATCTTCCGCCTTTGGTATAGTTTAATCCTTTTTCATAAATCAATTTTTTTACTTGATTATAAAGCTCGGGTTCATCTGGTTCGATTCTGAATGCTTCATCGAATTCTCTTTTTTTAGCCAATTTGGCTGCTTCAATTGTCAAACCACACTCATCCGATAATTCTTGAGGTGTCAGGTTATTAAAACCAATGATTTTACCATCAATTTGTTTTTCTATTTCTTTTAAGATTTTTATCAAATCCTGATAATTCACCTGACTGATTTTGATAATTTGAAATTGGTTTTTTGAGATTATTGAAAAATGATTTAAATTACTATTTTGTTTGTCATTCTGAACTTGCCTGCCCGCTGAATTGGAGGGTTTCAGAATCTTATGAGATCCCGAAATAAATTCGGGATGACAGAAATTTATACTATTCGCATCATTCGCATACATTCGTAGATTGGCATCATAATAATCTCTTGGAATATAAATGGCACTGCCATTTTCCACAATAAAAGGATGATTAATATTAAAACCATCCTTTTTGAGATCTTGACGGATTGCTTCAATTTCCGCTCTAGTTTTACTACTGACCAAGATAAGAGGAATTTTATCATCAGATATTTTTTTCAGCGCTTTTTTGGCATCACTATAAGAATAACTCTGATGATCAATTAAAGTTCCATCAAGATCAGTAAAAATAATTAGCTTACGCATATTATAATCCAAATGCCACGAATCTTATTCGAATGCCACGAATGAATTATTTGCAGCATTCGCATACATTCGCCCGCCTTGGCTCGATTACCAAGTCGAGACAGGTAGATTGGCATTATGTTACTTGTTTTTTCTCGGTAATTTCCATTTGCGTTTGCGGTTTTTGAATTTTTCTTTATATTCCGTAACTCGGTAAATCGGCGGCCGTTGAGATTCAATAATTATCATTTTATCAAAATTATATCTTCCTTCTTGAAATTTTGGCTCTTGCAAAAGCTTAACTTTACCAGCCAGATGCAAACGATTAAACACAGCTTGCATAATTCCAAAAGAAAGTTTTGATAAAATATGAAGTGGTTGATTGCGATGAATTCTAATTTTTAAATCTGATTGTCCAATGACATCCAAACCATATTTGGTATAAATATCGATAAGCATACCGGTCTCGAGCGCATAATTTGTCATAAAAGGAATTCTTTCAATCAACTCCCGTCTGACTGCATATTCACCAGAAAGTGGCTGCAATACTTTGGAAAGATCAGGATAAAAAGTATTTAGAAGCGGTCGGACTGTCAATTCTGTCACCCGACCTCCACCTGTTGGCTTAATATCTCCATTAACCTGCAATGGTCGTCTATAAAATCCTTTAACATATCCTAAATTATCATCCTCTAATAATGGTCCTACAAGTCCATAAATAAATCGTTCGTGAATATTTTTTATATCTGTATCCACCCAAATAATGATATCTGAATTGAGCTGATACAAACTTTTCCATAAATTTTCACCCTTACCCCATTGACCAAGCGGGATTTGATACTCAGGTAAAATTTTATCCACTTTATAAACATCAATCCCTGCATCTTTAGCAATTGAAGCAGTTTTGTCAGTGGAATTGCTATCAATTAAAATCATTTCATCTAAAAGATGAAATTTATCTTTAAGCGGCTTTAATGTCTTAATTACTTTACCGATTGTCTCCTCTTCATTTTTTGCCGGCAAACATAAACCAATTGTCAGGTTTTTTTTCTTTTTAAGCTTTACCAATTTTTTAATGTTTTCATAATCCTGATGATAAAAAGTATTTTTTTTAAACCATTCATCAACAACAGGTCTGATACCCTGCCAACGTTTGAATAGATACGGCCGATTTTTGATAAAACTGTTGGTTAATCTATTTAAATAATTATCCAATTTACCCTCAGATAATTTTTCCACATCCAAAATGTATGATGCTACTCTGGCATAATAAAGAATCATAAAAGCATCCAATAAATTTTTTCTTTGAATTGAGCCATGAATATATTCTGAAGCAAAATCATACACCAAACGAGACCATAAATCCATTGGCAATCTAAAATCTTTTTTATCTTTGCCAGCCAATTCATCTAATTGATCCAATTCTTCCTGATAAAGAATAAATTCATAAACATGCCTTACACGCTTATATTTTTTCTTAAATTCTCCAATTAAAGCATCAATATCAACTTTTACTTGAGGCGCCTTTCTACTTTTGATATTAGTTGTTTTTATAATGGGAATTTCTTTCATTTTGGTCTTATTCTTCCATATTCCTTCATATTCTTTCATTAGATCAAAAATAGTTGAGGCAACCTGAACAAACATAGGGCCTAAACCGCGCGGATCTCTGGGATCATGAATTTTAACTCCTAAATTTGTGGCGCCAACTTTGAAATTTTCAGCCACTGCTACTGTAGTCATAAAAATATCAATACCGAATTTAACTACATCGGTATCCCAAATATTTTTTGTCAAGAACTTTTTTGCCAAGCAAGCGGAAAATCCAAAATCCCCGCCAATCGGCTGGGGAATATCATAATTATATAATGCAGCGATCATTGGATGTGCTAAGTTTTTTGTTATTGTTCCGTCAAATCTATCCCGAGAATAAATTGGAGTAACTAAATCAAGTTTTTTATTGATCACTGGATCAAGTAAAGATTTAATCCACTCTGGTTTGATACTTCTTAAATCAGAATCAACTACCATTGCCGCCTGTGGCTTATACTTTGCTGCATATTCAAAAACTTTATGGAGTGACATACCTTTTCCCGAAATTACCGAGTAACGTTTTGATTCTAAATCAATATTTTTAGACGTTTTAACTCGCAAAAAAGCTTTTCTGGTATCATCTGTAGAACCTCCATCAACATTCAAAATTAAAGCAGTTTTGTCCGGATAATATTTTTCCAGTCCTTTGGTAACTTGTTGACAAACAAAATCAATAGTCCCTGCATTGTTATAGGAAGGAATACCGATGATAAGATCGTAGTGCTTAATTTTGTGTTTTAAAATCATCATAAATCCTATTAAATTAAATCCTAGGCATTAAATCTAACTTTGGAAATGTCAAAGCTCAAATTACAAATATCAATTGAAATCCTAAGCTCAAATGACTTAATTAATTTGACATTTATTAATTTAGATTTGATTTGTAATTTGACATTTGGATTTTGAAATTATTTATTCAATATTGCTTTTATTTTATTCTCATAAATATTTGTTAAACAATAATTTTTAATCTGTCGGCGATAAGCACGGGATGTGGGAATATCTTCAAGAAATTTTATGATATTCTTGGCAGTTTTTTTAGGTGCCTCCCCAATTTTAAAATATAAACCATCTTTTTGGGCAGTTTCTTTAAAAGGACCAATATCTGAACAAACAACAGGAGTTTTGGTGATACCAGATTCAATAATCTGACGACCAAAACCCTCCAATTTTGATGGGAAAAGCAGAAAATCCGCCAGCAAATACAATTCAGATACTTTGAGATTTCTTAAATTAATCTGTTTGCCATTTTGTGGTTTATATTGATTTAAAAATATTACATCTTTTTTCAAGTTATTTTTTTTCACTAATTTTTGAATTTTTTGATAATAATCTGCTGATGTTGGATTTTGATAATCATAAATTCCAGTAAGAATAAATTTTATTTTTATTCCCAACTTTTTTAGTTCATAGATAATATTTATCGATTGTTCAATATTTTTTCTCGGTAATATTCTATTGGGCAATACCGCAATTAAATCCTGATTAAAAAGATCGTAATCACCTATCAAAGATTGAATATATTTTGATAAATTAAAAAATTTACCTATATCAATTCCATTGGGAATAAATATTAAAGATTTTATTGAACAAGAAAATAATTTGCTTAATTGTTTTTGGCGGGTATTTGATATGACCACGTATTTTATATTAGGATGTTTTTGCGTTAATAAATTCCAAGGATATTTATTTTTAAACTTATCAAATTTTACAGTATAGTTCTCATCTAAAAATGTGCTGTCATGAGTCCAGTGGATAAATTTGACTTTTTCTTTTAAATCTTTGGTTAATCTGACCAAAGCTGCAGTTAGGGCTAAATTAAAATGCATTGTCAACGCTTGGTGGACAATGCATATATTTATATTTTTTAATGATTTTTTTAGTTTTTTATAAATTTTATCTGAAAATTCCTCAAATTCTTTTGGACACTCGCCTTTTTCTAATTCTTTTGACAGTTTAGAATAAAAAGGATGACGGGAATTAATTTCTGGAATTTTGACAAAATTGATATCTTGTCGATATCTTTTCCCTTCTCCAGAAATTAATTTTACTTTA
>DAOVQR010000131.1 GCA_030628575.1 bacterium | reverse complement strand
GAAGTAGTTTTATCAAGTCCAGAGCCAGGTGTAGTATATGATTCCGGCGATCAGCTTGTTATGATAACTTTTTACAGAACCGGCCGTGATATTGATTATAACACTATACGGCTGAGGATTGACAAAGTTGACCGTACACGTGAGGCTAATTTTATCGGTAATATTCTTATGTGGGAACCACGACGTCCTTTGTCAGATGGTGTTCATCAGGTTGAAGTTATTGCAAGAGACATCAACGGCGATACTGTCGGGCCAAATATCTGGACTTTCCGTGTAAAAACCAGGATGGCGATACCTCTTGGTGCAGAAGGTAATTTCTATTTAGGTTTACAGCGTGATGACCGCTCTGGTGATAGTCAGAATGTGCCTTTGTGGAACAATAAAATTGACATCGGTTTCAGGGGTCAGACAGGCTGGCTTAATTGGAAAGCAGGTGTCATGTTGTCGAGTGAGGAAACATCTTTTCTCACCACTGAAGATTTACCTGACCGTCAGCCGATCAACCGCTATTTTTTAGAGGGAAGGACACGGCACTGGAAGGTTCGTATTGGCGATTCTAATCCCAACTTCAGTGATCTGTCTCTCAAGGGGATACTTGTGCGCGGAGTAAATATGGCTTTCAAATCAAACCGTTTCAATGCTAATTTTGTTTATGGATACAATAAGCGTGAAATTAATGAAAAATCAATTAAATCCTTAATTGAGTGTTTATTAGAGCCGAAATCCTTAGATTCAGAGCAATTTGCTATTTTATTTGGAGTAAATTCTCCATTATATATCCTTTCATATTCTCGTCTCGAGAAACATTTTGATGATCATAGTGGAGAAAAAACAGTTTGTTTTCAACAGTGGAAAAAACATTTTAGACTTGCTTATCATGATGAAGAAGTGGGCAAGGAATTGTTTTTAAGACACTCCTATTTGAGTATGCTTTTAAAGTTGATTTTATATAAAGAATTTATTAATCCGAAGCAATATTCCCGCGAGTACTTTAAGGATTTAGAAAATTATTTTGAGTTGTTAGGTATATCTTTATTTCATTATGATTTTTTCAGATGGATAATTAATGTGCAAGAATTATGTGATGACTTTTTCGAGATTTTAAAAATTATCACATTAAAAGCTACAGACATCTTTAGGACGATTTATCAAGAGATGATTATTGCGGGAGTAAGGCATAGATTAGGAGAATATTATACACCCGAATCTTTATGCAAAAAAATGGTTGAAAAGCAATACAAATTAGGAGATAGAGTTCTTGACTCATCATGTGGTTCAGGAACTTTTATTATCGAAACTTATAAACAAATTGACACTCAGTTTGAATTCATAAAAGATAAAAAACCTCCTGAAGAATGGTTTGATGCAATAAATAATATATTTGGATTTGATATCAATCCTATTGCAGTTTTAACAACGAAGGCAAATTGTATATTATATTTTAAAAATAAAAAAGAATGGATTGAAAATATTTCTATTAATGTTTATTTATGTAATTCAATAGACCCTTTGGAATTTTCTGAAATTGCAGATATCGAACTAGGAAGATACTATGCTTTTTGTGTTGATTTATTAGATAGTGAATTGGAGCTTAGAATACCTGGCGAAGCCTTATCTCCTTCAAATATAGAAACTTTTCAGGCATTAGTAAAATCACTTTACAATGTATGGGAAGATTTTGATCGATTTGCAGATACATGGACTGCTGCAATCTCAAATAAAAATAGTTTAAAAGAATTATATTCAGACTTAGATCGACCAAATATCCGCGTTATACATAAATTTTTCAACGATTTATTTGATTTAAGAAAACAAGATAAGGATCATATTTGGCTTTATATTTTGAATAATTTAGTTGGAATACGTTTACTTTTATTGAAAAAAAAAATGGATTTAATTATCACAAATCCCCCTTGGTTAACATATAAAGATGCTGATCATAAATTAAAAGAAACAATGAAAAAAGTTTCGAAGAAGTTTGATATAAAACCTGGGGCTCAAAATATAACTAATATAGAAGAAGCAGTTATTTTTTTGTACAAGGTTCCAGATCTTTATCTTAAAAAAGATGGTAAAGGTAAAATTGCCTTCGTAATGCCACGTTCTTTGCTTGTTTCATCTCAAAACCAAAAAGCAAGAAGATTTGAGCCATTTAAAAATATTGAATTTTTTGAATTTAACGATCTAGTATTTAATATTGATTGTTGCTGTATGTTCGCTAATTATGTTGATAAAAATTTGGGAATATTGGATGTTTTTAAGAAATATCCTCTCTATTGTTATTATTTAGATGCTAATACGATGGAAATTTTAGATCAATACCATCTAGAACCATATGTTTATTTCCAAGAAAAAAAGAATGAAAAATATTTAGTAAAAAAATTAATTAAATCAGAAAGAAAAAGTGAAATCCTTCCATGTCACTTATCTGATTACTATAATGAATTTATTCAAGGAGCGGATTTAATTCCTAAGGTTTTACTTTATTGTAATGTTATAGAAACCACTCAAAGTGGTAAAATTTCTGTAATTAATCCATGGATATCACCTCAAGCTAAAGGAGTTTGGAAAAAAACACCTTACAAACATGCACGTGTTGAAACAAGTTGTCTCTTTCAAGCAACGCTTTCTCGTCAACTATATCCCTTTTATCTTAAACCTTATAATATATTCTTACCTTTAAACGAAAATTATGCTTATTCTGTTTCTACATTAGGACCATTTAGTAGAAAGCACTGGAATTTTATTAAAAATCTTTATCAAAAGGAAGTTAAAAAGGATTTATTCAAGATAGGTATTAATTATAGGAATAAGTTGTGTTCGAATGATATTGTTAAAAAAGTTCAAAGAATGCCTTTTAAAGTAGTATTTCCAAATGCAAAAAGATTAATTGCGGCTGTAAT
>DAOVQR010000015.1 GCA_030628575.1 bacterium | reverse complement strand
GAACTGGAGAATATGAGGCTCCAGCGAATAAGCAGTGGTTGCGAGGGAAAGAGTTGCGAAGTATATCAAGGAATTATATCAGGTTTCCAGCAACCCCCACACCCTACCCTTCAACAAACCTTTGACAGCTCATATACAATAAGAGAAAATAAATCGTTAAGCTTTCATACTGTAACCCCCACTTACACTCTTAAGGGAATCTCTATATAATATTGTTTTTACTCAGAAATGATAGTTCCTAAATATATTAGCCAAACAAAAATAAAAATATATTGTATTAAATCAAGTGCTTCATTTTTAGAATCAATGGTCTCGTCTTTAGATGTTTGAATTATACTACTGATAATTACAAATAATAAACTAAAACCAAAAAAATGCCATAAATTTTCAAAATGTAGTGTAGCATAAATTGGTTTAAAATATCCTACAATAATCGGAATCGCTAAAATAAAAATAGAAATTACCCAACATCCGATTCTGCTTATCCTATCATCTTTATTATTTATTACATAACCTTATTTATACTTCTCTACACACTTGTTTTTATCTTGATTTTCAATCAAGGGTTACACCCTGTATCGTTTACTGGTACGGGGCTCCGCCATGCACCAATTGGCAAGTAAACTTGCCTGCTGGTGTTTCAATCTCTGATTGAAGGCTCCGCCATGCACCAATTGGCAAGTAAACTTGCCTGCTGGTGCATGGCTCCGGTGGCTGGATTCGAACCAGCAACCTTCTCCTTAACAGGGAGTCGCTCTGCCGTTGAGCTACACCGGATTATCGAGTTTTAGTATATCAAACACTCATAGAACTGACAATAGTAAAGTGTGTAAAAAATATAAATTGTGTTATAATAATAATAGATTTGTTATGAAATAATTTTTAGTAAAAGGTAAAAACTCATTTATAAAATGATATAAGATGTTGTTATACATAAGGAGGGATGAATGACCACTAAGAAAAAAGCGGTGATTAGTGTATTTGCGTTAATAATGATTAATGTTTCTTTGATTTGTTCCTTAAGAGGATTACCAATGATGGCGGAATATGGCACTCAAATCATATTCTTTTTAATTATAGCCGCAATACTATTTTTAGTTCCATCAGGATTAGTTTCAGCAGAATTGGCAACAGCTTGGCCCAAAAAAGGCGGTGTATATGCTTGGGTTAAAGAAGCATTAGGAGAAAAATGGGGGTTTATGGCAATTTGGTTACAATGGGCACAGAATTTAATTTTTTACCCAACCGCTCTTGCGGCAACCGCAGCAGTTTTAGCATATTTATTTAATAAACCAGAACTTGCCAATAGCGCCTATTTTACACTGGCTATAATCATAATAGTGTATTGGGGAGCAACCTTTTTAAATTTTAAAGGACTTAAAACATCGGCAAAATTTACATCTTTTGGCACAATAAGCGGAATTATTATTCCCGGAATTGTACTTTTTGTCGGTGCAGCAGTTTGGGTTCTGTTGGGTAATCCATCACAGATTAGTTTTACTTGGGAAGCAATGAAACCTGATTTTTCCAATATCCAAAATATTGTATTTTTCTCAGGTCTATTATTGTTTTTTGCCGGTATGGAAGTTTCCGGAGCTCATGCGGCTGAAGTCGAAAATCCGCAAAAAAATTACCCCAAAGCAATTTTTATTTCTTCAATTATTATTATTACAATTTTCCTTTTAGGAGCACTGGCAATTGCAGTTGTTATTCCAGCAAAAGAAATCAGTTTAACAGCGGGAATTATGCAAACATTTATGACAATTTTTGGGAAATTTGGTATGAAATGGATGGTGCCTATTATTGCGCTGTTGGCGGCGCCCGGTATGATTGCGCAGGTTTCCACTTGGATTGCCGGCCCCTCTAAAGCATTGTTGGCAACCGCTGATGATGGAAATTTACCTAAATTTTTTCAGCATACAAATAAAAATGGAATCCAAACCCATATTTTGATTATCCAAGGAAGTATTGTAACCTTAGTTTCTTTAGTATTTTTATTTATGCCTTCTGTATCCAGCTCCTTTTGGATACTGTCGGCATTAACAGTGCAGTTATATTTAGTTATGTACCTTCTTATGTTTATCTCTGCTATTAAACTTAAATATACCAGGGCTTATGTTCATAGGACATTTAAAGTTCCTGGTGGAAATATTGGCATGTGGATTGTAGCAGGAGTTGGAATACTGGCATCTATATTTGCTTTTACTGTTGGATTTATTCCGCCAGTGTCTATAAGTGCTTCAGGATTAGTGATATATAGAGCGTTTTTGGGAGTTGGAATATTAATAATGTGTGGGGCGCCACTTGTTATTTATCATTTTAGAAAACCAAGCTGGAAACCGAAAGAAAGAAAAAAGGAGGTGGTAAATGGATGAACATCAAAAAATGACAACAGGATTATTATTGGTATTAGTGCTAGTTTTTGCGGTAATAATTGAAATTTTACTTTTTATAGCACTGCAGAATTTTATTAGAATTGAAAAAAATATTCAATTTCATCAACATGAATTTATGAGATTGAGATAATAATTGTTAAATAGTTAAACTATTAAATTAAAAATTTAAAATTTAAAATTCGAAGGGGTGTTTTATGTTAGTGAACAAAAAAAATCTTAGTGATTTAGACCCATCAAATAAAGGGCACGCAAGCACATATTCTGATAGGTATTTTTCTGAACCTATCCCAAAATATGAAATGCCGGATAGAGGAATGCCTGCAAATGCGACATATCAGCTAGTGCATGATGAGCTTAATATGGACGGAAATCAATCTTTGAATTTAGCCAGTTTTTGTACCACATGGATGGAACCGGAAGCAAATAAATTAATTGCCGAAAATATTAATAAAAATTTTATTGATCATGATGAATATCCACAAACAGAAGTTATTCATCAAAGATGTGTAAATATGCTGGCTCGTTTGTTTAACTCCCCGAAAGATAAAAAATCAATTGGAACTGCTACTATTGGTTCATCTGAAGCGATTATGCTGGGACTTTTAGCTCATAAATGGAGTTGGATAAACAGACGTAAAAAATTAAAGAAAAAATACGATAAACCAAATATTGTTTTTGGTGCCGATGTGCATATTTGTTGGGATAAATTTGCCAGATATTTTGATGTAGAACCGAGAATTATACCTATGGAAGTGGGCCGATATACAATCGGTCAAAAAGAGATTGCCAGAAGGATCGATGAAAATACAATTTGTGTTGGTGCAATTTTAGGAACGACTTTTACGGGTCAGTACGATTCTATTAAAGAAATGAATGATTATCTGGTAAAAATCAAAAAAGATAAAGGATGGGATATTCCCATTCATATTGATGGAGCCAGTGGTGGGTTTATTGCACCTTTTGTTTATCCGGACGTGGAATGGGATTTTCGGTTGGAACAAGTAAAATCAATTAATGTCTCTGGTCATAAATATGGTTTAGTTTATCCGGGAATTGGCTGGTTGGTGTTTCGCGATGAATCTGATATGCCCAAAGATATTATATTTAATGTAAATTATTTAGGTGGTGAAATGCCGACCTATACTTTGAATTTTTCTCGTGGGTCAGCAATGGTGATTGCTCAATATTACAATTTTTTGAGATTAGGTAAAGAAGGATATGCCAGGATTGCAAATTCAGTTATTGAAAATGCACAGTATCTTTCCAAAAAACTGGTTGACAGTGGACTGTTTGATACTTTAAATCCTACACAGATGTTGCCGGTTGTGGCTGTTAAACTTAAGAATAAAGAAAAATTTACCCTTTATGATTTATCTGATAAATTACGACAGCGCGGTTGGATTATTCCTGCTTATTCTTTGCCGCCGAATGCAGATAAAATTGTAATTATGCGTATGGTTGTGAAGGAGAATTTTTCACGTGATATGGCTGATATTTTATTTGATGATATTATACAGGCCTGTGAAAAATTAGGCGGTAAAAAGATCGATAAAGAAATTAAGAAGTTTGCGACTCGAGGCAGAGTTTGCTAATATAATAATACAATGAATGATAATAATAAAAGAAGATTACTAGAAACTAATAGAATAGAAGCATTATCAGATGCAATATTTGCTGTTGCCATGACGCTTTTGATACTTAGCATTGACATACCAGATATCCCTCAATGGAAAGCTGGAGCTGAATTAGGTCAAAAACTATTGGCTATGATTCCCACTTTTTTTACGTTTGCTCTAAGTTTTATTCTTTTGGCGGTTTTTTGGAGTATTCATCTGAAGCAATTTGAGTCAATCAAAAAAATTGATGAAAAATTAGCTTGGATGAACATTTTTCTTTTATTATTTGTTGTATTTGTCCCTTTTTCTACTTCTTTAATGGAGAAATACAATACTACTATTGCCGCATTATTCTTTCATATCAATCTTTTAACAATAGGTCTTATTTATTTTTGGCATTGGCATTATGCAGTTAGAAATCATTTAGTTGATACAAATTTATCTATTGATAGATTAAAGATAATAAATAGAAAAAATCTGGTTACCCCCTTAGTTGCCATCATGGCAATAATTATTAGTTTCTTTTATCCAGCTTCGAGTTCAATGGTCTATATCTCAATTCCGCTTGTATTAATGTTTATTGACAGAAATAATAATTGATTAAAAGGAAATGTTATGAAGATTTTAAAAGTAGGATCAAAGAATTGCGAAGGATGCAAAGTTATGGGACCCTTATTTAAAGAGATTGAAGCAGAAAATCCAAATTTAAAGACCGAATATTTTGAATGTGAAAATTGCAAAAAAATAGTTGATAAATATGATATAGAATCCGCCCCCACATTTATTTTTGTTGATAAAGAGGAAAATGAGTTAGATAGATTAGTTGGTGTACATACTAAAGAAGAGGTGACGGAGAAGATTGAAAAATATAAGGATAAGTAAATACATAAGAACATAAAAACACAAGAACATAAAAACAAAGATATTACCAAAAATCTCGGTCGGGTAAAAATGTAATAATTATTTTTTCTTCTTAGAACACGAATCCCACATAAGACGAAATTCGAGATTTAAACATGAGCAAGTCGATAAACTGCTCTTTTTTTGATTTAGAGAACTATAACAGCACTGACACCTTGTAGGTGTCAGTGCTTATTGAGATATGATTTACTTTTTCTATTTATCTGATTGTAAATTTTGTATTTCTTTTTTGACAGCTTTTAATTCTTCTTCTAAATCTCGAATATAGTTTTTAAGCATATCAGTTTCTTGTTGTTTGGTTGGCTGTTGGTAAGTTGGTTGGTAATAATCATAATCAATCCATGGCCAATCCCAACCGCGTCCAAAACCAAAAGCTCTGCCAAATCCTCTACCAAATCCACGACCTCTACCTCTACCCCTACCATATCCACCACCACAAGGACCTAATCCTCTACCAGTCATTGGTCCATTTCCCATTGGACCTGTTTCATCAAAATAAGGCATCTTATTCCTTTCATATTAGCTTGTAGCTTCTTAGCTTATTAGGTTTTATAACTTTATTCTTTTCCTAAAAAGCTATATTAATATATTTTCGACCTTATATTTTTCTACAAACCTTTTAAAATCCGAAATTTGAATATCGAAACAAATATTTATTAAATCCAAATATCAAATTTCAAATGTCAATTGAATGTCAAATGACTAAATTAATAAATAATATTTTAAGTTATTTAGATTTTGAGCTTGATTTGGCATTTGTTATTTGAGCTTTGACATTTTTAAAATCGTGCTTCGAATTTTACTCTTTTACCATCTTTGTTCCACATTTGGGACATCCCATCTCATAGCAGGGAACTCCTCGTCCATGTGGAACAACTGTTTGACATTGTGGGCAAACACAATTTCCACCAGGACCAGAGCCAGGTTGGTTACCGCTCATACTGCCCAATCTTCTTCTTCCTACTTCTCTACCCAAACCTCGTCCAGTCATTGGACCTTGTCCTAAAGGACCAGTTCTATTTCCTCTTGGCATAATTACATCACCACCTTTCTTTAATTTTATGGCTCGACCTTTTATTAAACTTTCTGCAATTTTCTTATGAGCCGATTGTAAAATCCGTACTATAGTTGGTCGGGAAACTTTCATTTTTTTAGCCACTTCTTCTTGATCTAAACCCTGCAGATCTTTTAATCTGATTGCTTCTATTTCATCACCTGATAATTCTATTTCTTGTAATGTTGCTAAAGGAACACCGGCTGGTTTAAAATAGGTAACTCGTGGCCAAAATTGGATAAATCTTTTTCGTCTTGGTCTTGGCATAATAGTTTTCTTTTGTTATACTTGTAATTGAACATAAGTTCATTTATAATATTAACATATGTTCATAAACTTGTCAATAGCTGGATAAAATACACAGGAGATTGAAATGCGCATTGCCATGGGAGTTGAAAAAAACAAAGAGAGAAAATCAGAAATTATTCCTCATTTGGGCTCTGCTAAATATATGGCTGTTTATGATTCCGAAAAAGATAGTTTAAAGATTATTAAAGTTAAAGAAGTTGAAGGATGTAAACCAATTCTCGCTTTGGGAAATCTAGATAATGTGGATAAATTGTATTGTTTTGGTATTGGTGAAAATGCAGCTGAGATTTGTCAGAAAAAAGGTATTAAACTAAAAACAGGTAAATTTAAAACTATCAAAGAAGTAATAGATAATTTGGATAAATTAAAAGAATTGAAAGAAATCGGCGGATTGGAATAAAAATTAAGTAAATGCAGATTGCAGAATTCAGAATGCAGAATTAAGGGAAAATGCAGAATGTAGAATTAAGAATGATAAATTTGAAATCTAAAATCTGAAATTTGCAATTATCTGATTGTATTTAAAAGGGAGTTATTTAGAATGAAAATAGGTATTACAGGAGGTAAAGGTGGTACGGGGAAAAGCACAGTGGCAACTGCTTTAGCTGTTGAATTGGCTAAAAAAAACAAGATTTTATTATTAGATTTAGATGTTGATTGTCCTAATGATCATTTGATTTTATCTATTCGACGCCAAAAGATTAGAAATATTTATCAACAAATACCAAAGTGGGATTATAAAAAATGCATTAAATGTGATAAATGCAGTCAGGTTTGTAAATTCAAGGCAATAGTTTCTATTCAAGGAAAATACCCTATTTTTATCCCTGAGCAATGCCCAGGTTGTAATGCCTGTTCCATTGTTTGTCCCGTGGGAGCAATAAACAAAGAGAAAAAGAAAATAGGTACTCTTTACAAAGGAAAAAATAAAAATATTGATTTTATTAGCGGAGAATTAGAACCCAATCAACCCGTTTCTGAGTTCATTGTCGGAGCAGTAAAAAAATATATCAAATCTCAAGAAAAAAAATACGATTTTATTTTAATAGATACTGCTGCCGGAACACATTGTGATGTTATTGCTGCTTTGTCTGATTGTGATGTGGTTTTAGCAGTGACTGAACCAACTCCCTTGGGTGCTCACGATTTGGATTTAATTCTCCAACTGACTAAGATATTAAAACTCTCCACCAAAATAGTTTTAAATAAAGCGAACATTGGGGATAAAAATTTGATTGATAAAATTGTTAAAAAGTATCGAACAGAAATAATTGCAAAGATACCTTATAAAAAATCAATTATCAAAGCTTATTCAAGGGGAGAACCGATTAAAGATAAAGCGATAATAAAAATTACTGATTTTATCAGATTTTTTCAACAGGAGAAAAAATGAACCCATTAATTTGGATAATCTTAAGCACTTTTGCCATGAGCTTAATTGCTTGGATTGGTCTTATCACTTTGGCTTTAAACGAAAAAACCTTAAAGAAAATTCTTCTTCCATTAGTTGCTTTTTCTGCTGGTTCTCTTATTGGTGGCGCATTTTTGCATCTAATCCCGGAAACTATAGCAAAAGTCGGCCCGCAATTAAATATGTTTTTATGGCTATTGTTTGGTTTTTGCCTTTTCTTTTTAATGGAACAATTTTTACAATGGCATCATTGTCATAAACTTCCTTCGGAACATAAAAAACCAGTCACCTATCTGATTTTACTGGCTGATGCTGTTCATAATTTTATTGGCGGTTTGGCTATTGCCAGTTCTTTTTTAGTCAGTGTCCCAGTGGGAATAATTACTTGGTTGGCTTGTGCCGCTCATGAGATTCCTCAAGAATTAGGTGATTTTGGTATTTTAATTCATGGTGGTTGGGAAAAACGTAAAGCATTGCTCTTTAATTTTTTCTCTGCCCTAACCATAGTTCCCGGTGGATTAGTGGCTTATTATTTATCATCTAAAATTGACACCACTTTTTTGTTGCCTTTTGCGGCAGGGAATTTTATCTATATTGCTGCCAGTGATTTAATTCCGGAGATAAAATCAGGTGAAAGCTTGAAGAAAGGATTAATCCATTTTTCTGCTTTTATTGCTGGTATTTTATTGATCTTGATCGTGAGATTGCTTTTCAAAGTAACTTAAGGAAAATATTAATATGCGAAGAATAACTATTTTGTCAGGGAAAGGAGGAACAGGGAAAACAAGCATCACTTCTTCCTTAGCTGTTTTATTAGCTCGAAAAGAAAAAATCATTGCTGTTGATTGTGATGTTGATGCTCCCAATCTTGGTTTAAACTTGGGGGTCAATGATTCTGATTTTTCTTGGCAAGCAATTCAAACCAGCGAAAAAGCTGAATTAATTAAAGAAAAATGCAATGGATGTAAAAAATGTCTATCAGTTTGTAATTTTGGTGCTATAGGTTGGAATGACAAAGAAAATAAACCTATTTTTAATTCCCTTTTATGTGAAGGTTGTGGTTCTTGTAAATTAATTTGTCCGCAAAAAGCAATTAAATTAAAAAAAGTGATTAATGGAAGAATTGGCTTTGCCAGAACCAATTATGGATTTACACTTCTTTCTGGACAATTGAAAATGGGAGAGTCGGGCTCAGGTAAAATTATAGCTTTGCTCAAAAATAAGGCAGAAAAAATGGCAGAAAAACAAAAAGCAGAAATGATGCTTGTAGATTCGGCAGCTGGTATTGGTTGTCCAGTTATTGCTTCAGTAAACGGCTCAGATTTTGTGATTGGTATTACTGAACCAAGCCCTAGTGCCTTGAACGACTTAAAAAGAGGATTACAAGTGGTTGAGCATTTTCAGATTCCTTATGGTATAATTATTAACAAATGGGATCTAAATAAAAAATTTAGTCAAAAAATAGAAGATTTTGCTGATAAATACAAAATTCCTCTATTGAAAAAAATTCCTTATAATAAAAAATTTGTTAAAGCCCTGATAAATTTAAAACCAGCAGTAGTTTATGATAAGAAATTCGAAAATATATTTTGGTCGATAATTAATAGAATATAATATAATGATGCCAATCTATGAATGAAATACTAATGATACGAATATAAATTAGTAGCATTGGTATTACTATTAGTATTATTAGCATCATCATGAGGTTTATTATGAAAATTGCTATTAGCGCAACAGAAAAAGGGACAGATGGTCAAGTTGATATCAGGTTTGGTCGCTGTCCTTATTTTATCATTGCCGAGATTGAAAACAAAAAATTAAAAAGCCAAAAAAAGATTAGCAATACTGCTGCTACTCAAGGCGGAGGAGCAGGTATTTCAGCAGCGCAAATTGTCGGTAACGAAAAAGTAGAAGCAGTAATTAGCACTAATCTGGGACCGCGAGCCCTTCAAGTTTTGCAAGAATTAGAAATAGAGATCTATCAAGGGAGCGGAGAAATAAAAGATGTTATTCAACAATTTATTGATGGTAAATTGGAAAAAATAAGTTCAGCAACCGGGCCAGAATTTATGGGGAAAAAATAATAACATGATGCTAATTTACAAATGATATGCGAATGCTGCAAATAAATCCTATTAACTATTTGACTAATTGACTAAGGAAACTATGTCACTTTTTTCACAAATAGGAATTTTAATTATATTAGCCGCAATTTTAGGGGTATTGGCAAGGTTATTAAAACAGCCAGCGGTTTTAGGATATTTACTAGTTGGGTTATTAATCGGTCCAATTGGATTAGGGTTGATTACCAGTCAGGAATTTATCACCACTTTTGCCACTATTGGAGTGGCATTTCTTTTATTTTTAGTTGGATTAGAACTGGATTGGCGCAAAGTTCGTGGATTAGGTTGGTTGGTTTTGAGTGTTAGCACAGGTCAAATTTTAATAACTTTATTATTGTCTTTAGGATTGGCAAAGCTTTTCAACTTTACTACTATAGAATCAATTTATATCGCCTTGGCATTAACATTTTCATCTACTGTTATTGTAATTAAACTTCTTTCAGAACGACACAAGTTAGATAACTTATTTGGAAGAATTTCAGTCGGGGTATTAATAGTTCAGGATTTTGTAGCTGTTATGGCTTTAGCATTTTTAGAAAATTTATCCCGAGAGATTAATTCAGAT
>DAOVQR010000005.1 GCA_030628575.1 bacterium | reverse complement strand
AGTAATCACCGGGGAGACGGCCCGGCAGAGTGCGAATAGCCGCTCTCGACCTGAAGCGCTGCTTCAGGTCGGGCCGAAGTCTTACTTGGCCTAAAGGGTTGTCCAGAAAATACGTTTTCTCATCAACCAGCACATCTAGAAAACATGCGTTACGGTATTGCCCAAGCTCGCCGCGGCTGGGCGATAAAAAAGGATATTGTTAATACTAGAAGTTTATTTGATGTGAAAAATGGTTGAATGCCAAAGGTGTCTAGAATAGTATATCTCTAAGGTGTCCTTTAGTATTTTACTTAATAATCAATTTATGATTAAATTTAAATAAAGATCGAATTAAAATAGGAGTTAATAATGCCAGAAAAAATTTTCCCAGAATTAAATCAAACTAAACAAGAAAAAATAATTAATCCTCAAGAAGGAGTGCAAAGATTAAAAGATCTATTTTTTCGAGCAAGTCAAATTAAAATAAAAATTGATGAAATTAAAGATGATCGAGTTAAAAATGCAAATATTGAGAAGATAAGTAAAAGTGAGAAGACAGACAAAAGCAAAGATATAGATAATAGACAATTAGACAATTTAATGTCTGAAACTATTGCAGATAAGGGGTTAATTGATAAAAATTTAAATGAAATTTTATTGTTAATTTCCAAAGAAAATAGTAAAGAAATGAAGCCATCCTCTGCGAATGATCTGGCATGGTTAGAAGAAGAATACAAAAAAGTAAATCAAGAATTTGATGAGCTTTCAGAAAATCCAGATATTCAAAATGAATACTATAAAAAATTTTGGCATGGAATAAAAGGATATCTTGAGGTAGAAAAAATTGATGTTATAAACAAGGTAATTGATAATTTGGAGATAAGGGTAGCTAATATTTATGCTCATGTTAGAGATGGTAGAAGAGAATTAAACCAGCTTGAGGAACGGGATGTTAAAAAGTATAAAGAATTAATTGATTTGCTTAAAAAGCAGATTGAAAGTAAATTAGGAGATGTTGATGTTTTGTATGAAACTGAAAAACGTGAAATCCGTGGTTACAAAAAACAAATTAAAGAAGATAATTTTGCTGAGACACCGTATGTTAAAGAACAGGTTGAAGCAGTTTTAGAACATATTATATTAGGTGTTCCAGTATTAATTCATGGTAATTTAGGGGCAGGAAAAACTGAATTTTTAAAATATATCTGCAAAAAATATTTAGGTAAGAAAGCTTTAGGTATCGGAACTGATCCGGAAGTATTTTCTGGTCATGAGTATGCTAATCCATACGACCTTATCGGTAAAAGTCAATTAAGCAAACCGAGTGAAGCAGAAATTGATAAAAAATATACTCAAAATTATTCCCAATACCAAGATTTTTTAAAGGAAAATCCCAAAGCTACAGAAAGTGAAAAACGATTTGCTCGTTTTCGGGTAGTTTTTAATGAGTGGGAAAAAAATCCGGCAAATCAAAATTTATCAGAGGATGATAAAGAAAGGTTTAAATCATTTCTTAAAGAAGACATAATCAAAGAAGGAAAAGATGTAATTAGTTTTTTTCAATATGGACCATTACTTAGAGCTTTGAAGGAGGGCAGGCCAATAATACTGGATGAAATTGATGCTATTCCCAAATCAATTTTGTTTCGGCTAAATGACTTGCTTGTCAGAAAACCTGGTCAGAAAATCAAAATTCAAGAAAATGGTGGAGAAGAATTTGAAATTCCTAAAGGATTTTGTATTTTGGCAACAGCCAATATTAAAGGCGAGAAGTATGCGGGTCGTACTGACTTGGACGCAACATTCCTATCTCGTTTTTGGTCAGCAGAATATAATTATTTGCCAGTAGATGAAACCAGTAAAATCATTAAAGCATATTTGATAGATAGGAGAGGTAACATTCCAATGAATTTATTCGCCGATAAGTCCAAAGAAGAAAAAGAAAAACTTACTCCAGGAGAAATTCAAAAAGAAAAAGATAAAAAAGTAATTGGTCCTATATGCGGATTATTCAAAATAGATGAAAGTGGCAATAGAAAACTTATTATGAAATCATTGGCGCAAATGGCAGAAGAGATTCAGCAGATTTTCACAGGAGAAAAAAAATACACTTCCAATCTAATTGGTCAGAGAAATAAACCTACAACTTTAGAAAAAGCAGTTTTATCTATTAGAGCGCTTGATCATATTCTTAGAGCTTATAAACGGGGAAGGATGCAAAAAAGTTTAGAATACTATATTTATCAAGAATTTATTAAACCCTCAGCGGTGGTCAAAAGTGATGCAATTTATTTAGTGGAACTTTTTTGTCAAGGAGGATATTTTGAGAATTGGCAAACAAAAGATTTTAACATTAGTGGTTTAACTGAAGATATGTTAAAAACTGCCAAAGGAATAACATAACCCAAGGAACATTTATGTCTGAAATACCAAAATATATTACATCAAAAGAAATGTTTAATTTATCTCATCCTGAACTTGATCAGAAAGCAAAAAGAAAAAAAGCTCAAGAAGATGAATTTTTAAATGAATTATCTAAATTAGAACCAACTCAAAGAACCGAGGAAGCAGAAAAGCTTATCTGGCCATTTGAGATATTAAAATCCAAAGAAATTAAAGAACAAATTGATAAGCAAAAAGCAGTCGGTAAAGCAGTTGGCTATTATGAAACTCTTTCTTCAGGAAAACTTGGTTTTAAAGAAAAAAGCAAAGAATATCCTTTCCCCAGTATGGAAACAATCTATCAATATCTAACCAACGATCCAGAATTTGTTAAACTATTAAAACAAAAAGAAAAACAAGGTGCTAACAAAATCATTGTTGCACCATATGCTTTATCTTTAGAAACAATGATTAACAAAGTTAATAGTAAAGTTGTTTCTCTGGGCGGTAAAAAATGCTGGCGATCAGGGGACTGGCAAGAGGATAATTTAAACCAACTTAAATATTTTACCCAACTTGATAAAAATGACAATATTACTGGCGGCAAGACCAAAGCAGAAGTTTTAGCCAACCCTCAGCAATACCCCTTTATTGTTAACGGTTATAGTATCATTGTTACTTGGCCAGGTGATGATTTACCAAACGAAAACGATCGAGTTACAGCCATTGAAGGGAGAATCCCTCTTAAAGGTGGAGAAACAAGCATTGAATATCGAAAAAAGTTTACTAATTCCAATCCCCCATATTATGGTGAAAGTTCAACTATTCCAGAAGAATGGTTTGTCCAATTTAGCCAAGCTTTATACGAAAAATACATTCTTTCTAACAAACAAATCGAATCTTCTGGTAGTGATATTTTTGATACTAAATCAATTACTTGGTTTATTGATTGTTTAAATTCCTCCTCCGGCAATCTTCCGGGGGCCGGTTGGGATCCCGACTATTGTCGGTTCAACCTGAACGTTGACCATCCGACGGATTCCGACGGGGGTTTGTCTCCTCGCCCCGCGTTGAGAAAAAAACTTGAGATTTGATTTTTTCTAAATATCATTGGCCAGTTTTAGATTGGAGTAATTTGTATTTATTGATATAATATACTTGTTATGAATAAAAATAAATTAAACAAATTAAAACACCTTTTTGGTCTTTATTCAAAGATCAAGCTTGTTTATTTATTTGGTTCTCGTGCGACTAAAAAAGTAGGACCTCTAAGCGATTATGATTTTGCGGTTTATTTAAATATGAAAAATAAGAAAAGAATGTTTGAATTAAAATACATATTGCAAGATAAAATTGCAAGAATATTAAAAACAGATATGGTTGATATAATTATTTTGAACAATGCTCAAAGTCCAGAATTAAAATATAGTATTATTAAAAATGGTAAATTGATTTATGAAATTGAACCATATAAGATTATTATTGAACCAAAAATTCTAAATGAATATTTTGATTACTATTATTTAGTTTCTAAATATAATTTAACAGGAGTCAAAAAATGAGTAATTTAGAAGTGATAGAAAATAAAATTAGCGCAATTAAAAAATATTTAAAGATTTTAGAAAACTACAAAAAGTATTCACTTGAGAGTATAAAAAAAGATATTAATATACGCGGTAGTTTAGAACGATATTTGTATTTGGTATCACAAGCAACAATTGATTTGGCAGAAGCAGTGATTGCTTATAAAGAATTAAGAAAACCCACCACTATGGCAGAATCATTTTATATCTTAGAAGAAAATAATATTATTAATCAGAAAATGCTTGATAAACTAGTTAAAATGACAGGATTTAGAAATGTTATGGTTCATGATTATGAAGATATCGATTATGATATTGTTTATGATGTATTACAAAATAAATTAATTGATATTGAAAAATTTATAAAAAAGATTAAATGAAAAGTAACACATCCACTAATTTCATTATACCAATAACACCAATAATATCACTAATGATTCGTGCAAAATATTAGTGTTGATTGGTGAAAAAAGATTAGTGGGAGAGATACAATATAAACCCATGATTGAATTTATTCACGTTTGTAAAGATTATGGCGATGTCCACGCCTTAAAAAATGTTAATATCAAAATCGCTGCTGGCGAATTTATCTGTTTGGTAGGGCCTTCTGGTGCAGGTAAATCAACTTTGGTTAGATTGCTTATCCGTGAAGAAAAACCAAGTAGCGGAAAAATTTTTGTTGCCAAAAGAAATGTTGTTAGATTGAAAGCAAAAGAATTGCCGTTTTATAGACGGAGAATAGGTACTGTTTTCCAGGACTATAAATTATTACCGCAAAAAACAGTTCAGGAAAACATCGCTTTTGCTTTAGAAGTTTGTGCAATTGATGAACAAGAAATCAAAAAACGAGTTAACAAAATTATGAAATTAATCGGATTATCTAATAAGGCAGATGTTTACCCTCAAACCCTATCGGGTGGTGAAAAACAGAGAGTTGCTATTGCTCGAGCTCTAGTTCATTCACCGAAAGTATTGATTGCTGATGAGCCAACAGGAAACCTTGATCCTGTAAATGCTTGGGAAATTATTGAGTTATTAAAAAAAATTAATAAAGTTGGAACCTTGGTAATATTAGCAACTCATAATAAAACAATTGTTGATAAATTGAGACAGAGGGTAGTATTACTTAAAGGTGGTAGAGTTATTTCAGATCAAAGAATAGGTAAATATATAATGTAGGAATTATGAATACTATTATTAGAGTAATAAAATTAGGATTTACAAATTTTAAACGTAATTGGTGGCTTTCTTCGGTTGCAATTTTAATTATGACTTTAACTCTTTTAATTATCTCCGTATTTATCATTTTCAATATTGTAATAAATACCACGACTGAATCAATTAAGAAAAAAATTGATTTAGCTGTTTATTTTAAGATGGATAGTACTGAAGAACAAATTCTTATTATTGAGAAAAAGTTAAAAAATAGATTAGATGTAAAATCTGTGCATTTTGTATCTAAAGAAGAGGCCTTAAATCGTTGGCAGGAAATGAAAATTAGTGAAAAAATAAAAGAACAAATTTCTGATGAAGATAATCCCTTGCCTTTTAGTTTGGATGTCAAAACTCATTGTCCAGAAGATCTGGAATCTGTAGCTAATTATTTATCCGGCAAGGGATTCGAAAGCATTGTTGACAGGATAAGTTATAAAGAAAATAAAGATATTATTGAAAAGTTGGTTAATATCACAAATTTTTCAAGAAAACTTGGTTTGATTTTAGGGATAATTTTCATTGCTATATCAATACTTGTAATTTTAAATACTGTGAGATTGGCGATTTTTACCAGAACCAAAGAAATGGAAATTATGCGTTTAGTGGGAGCCAGTGAAATATTTGTGAGAGTACCATTTATTATTGAAGCATTACTATATGCTTTATTTGCCACAATTCTTTCATTGATCTTGATTTGGTTGGGACTTTATTTTGTCTCACCTATGATAACTCATTATCTTGGTGATATAAATTTAGATATGCAAGGATTCTTTATTCACAATTTTGGTTGGATATTTCTTCTTGAATTAATAATCAGCTCTATTATTAGTGTAAGCTGCAGTATTATTTCGATAGGAAAACATCTTAAAGTATAATTTCTAATTGCTCTAATTATTCTAATTGTTCTAAATAAATCCCAATTTTTTAATGCCTTAATATAATTTTAGTCATTGAGTAATTAGATATTGATACTTTTTTAGGTTAATTTTTATTAACTTTTCCACTTCTTATCCACAACGTATAATTCCTTACTGTCAAATCGACTACGTCGTATTATGACAGTGCGTCATCACGTCGCAGGCAACTTTTGAGATCTACCTGTTATTTTAATCCATTTAACAACGTAACAATTGAACAATGCAACAATGAATTTAGGGACTTGATTTTTTGTTTTGACATCATATAATGAAGTTGAGGGGTAAATATAATGAATAAGGAGAGGATGAGAAAATTCAATATCTTGAGACGTTTTAAAACACCAATAATGTTAATTGTGGTGTTTTGTTTATTGTCTGTGCCTTTTTCTATTGCCAAATCCTCAAATTTACCATCTAAACTACAAAATCTACGTAATCAAAGAAATAGCGTTAATAATGAAATAGAAGAAAAATCAGATGCTGCCAAAGAGAAAAAGAAAGAAGCAACAGATCTTTCCAATTCCATTGACGTTTTAGATGGAAATATTTCTGAAACAGAAAACAGAATTAGTTCTCTTGTAAATCAGATTTCACAAACAAAAAAAGAGATTCAAAATACTGAAGGAGAAATAAAAACAAGAGAAGGAGAGCTTGTAATTGAAAATCAGAAAAAGGAAGATACATTAATTGAACTTTATCAGACAGGCAGAAGGGGTTTTTGGGAATTATTAATTAGTGTTAAAACTTTATCTGAGGCAATTAATCATACTCATTACTTTGAAATACTCGAAGCTAAACTCGAATCGACTATAGCAAAAGTAACTCAAATTAAAAATGATTTAGAGAATAAAAAATCCGATTTAGATAAGAAAAAGGCAGAGTTAGCTTCAATGAAAGGAGAACAGCAGGCCTATAAGCAAAGTTTGGATTCACAAAAACAAGAAAAATCTATTGTTCTAGAAGATACCGAAGTTCAACAGAGTAAATTAGAAGAACAGGTTGCCGAGGCGAAAAAATTAAATTCCCAAGTTAAAGCGCAGATTGCCAGCATCCAAGCGGAGGTCAGAAGATCTACTGAAAAAAACAGGGGTACATTACCAAGAGATCGAGGTACTTCCCCAGTTGGATTTTCCTGGCCGGCTAATTATAAGTATATTAGCTGTTATTATGGAGAATCCACACCGTTTCAGTCATTTCATACTGGTATTGACCTGGTAAATATCCCGGGAACACCAATTTATGCTGCTTCTGATGGAACAGTAGTTACTGTACGCGATATGATGATAGATGGTCATTATTATGGCTATGGTAAATATGTTGTTATCGGTCATAATGCCAAATATAGTTCATTATATGCACATTTAATGAGTTATATAGTATCTACTGGACAAGAGGTGAAAAAAGGCGATATTATTGGATATCTAGGTAACACTGGTTGGTCTACTGGGCCTCATCTTCATTTCGAAATTTGGGATAATGGCAATCGAGCAAATCCAATCAATTATTTACCATAATATTGATTAAAATAACAAATTACAAATCACAGAAGCGTAAAATGTAAAGAGCAAAACGTAAAATAACAGTGCAAAATTCAAAACAATATAGTTATATTTTAAGTTTTAAATTGTTGTTTTACTTTTTTCGTTTTTAGTTTTACATTATTTATTAAGAATAGCTTGCCAAAGCTTGTTTTTTGTTATATAATAAGGTATGAAATAAGGAAGGTGCGATGATCAAGGAAAAAGACAAAAACAATATCATTGCCCCGGAGGACTCATCAGAAGAGGATAATAACCTCGATGTTACTTTGCGTCCTAAAAAATTAACAGATTTTGTCGGACAGAGAAAAGTCAAAGATAGCATCAAAATATTTGCCCAAGCAGCTCGCAATAGAGATGAATCCTTGGAACATGTTTTAATCTATGGTTCTCCAGGATTAGGCAAAACAACGTTGGCTCACATTATTGCCCAAGAGATGAATTCAGGAATTAGAGTTACTTCTGGACCAGCAATTGAACGTTCAGGAGATTTAGCTTCAATTCTAACCAATTTATCTGATGGAGATGTGCTTTTTATTGATGAAATTCATCGGCTCAATAAAGTAGTTGAAGAAGTGCTTTACCCAGCAATGGAGGACTATGCGCTGGATTTGATAATCGGCAAAGGTCCTTCTGCTAAAACAATGAGATTAGAATTGCCTCGCTTCACTCTAATAGGGGCAACAACAAGAATCGGTTTAATTTCTTCACCAATGAGGGATCGTTTTGGTTTAATTCACAAACTCGATTATTATACTCCTGATGAAATTGAACAGATTATTATTCGTTCAGCAAAAATCCTAAAGATAAAATTAGACAAGGATAGTTTAAAAGAAATTGCTCATCGTTCCCGATCTACTCCTCGAATTGCCAATAGATTACTTAAAAGAGTGAGAGATTATTCTCAAGTAAAATCAGATGGTAAAATCACCAGAAATATTGTTGATTCTACACTTGAAATACTGGAAATTGATTCAATTGGTTTGGATAAATCAGATAGATTGATTTTAAAAACATTAAAAGATAAATTTTCCGGCGGACCGGTAGGTGTTCAAACTCTTGCCGCTGCAACAGGGGAAGAATCTAATACAATTTGCGATGTCTATGAACCATATTTAATGCAGATAGGTTTTATCAAACGTACTTCAAAAGGCAGAGTATTGACAGATTTAGGATACAAACACCTTAATAATTTATAATACAAAGTTATGATTAAAATAATTAAAAAAAATCTAATTTATATATTGCCTATAATTTTTGTTATCGCCATTGTTATTTTGATTTATCATTATAAATTATATTTATATTTAATATTCATATTTTTTTTAATCGCTTTTGTTGTATATTCATATTTTGCTTTAAGAATATTATATAAACAGGGTTATATTGGGGATGTCTGTAGGCCTGTTATGATTGTATATATTACAATATCGAGCGCTGTAATTGCAACGAGTATTGTTCTAATAATAATCAGCGGAGGTATCAATGCTTGAAAAAGGAACTTATTTTTCAGGACAAAAAGCAGATAAGAATATTATTAATAATCTTAGAAGACACCCTTTGGCATTTCTTACATGGATGTTAGTAATTTCGGGGTTAATTATAAGTTTAATTATTCCTTTGTGGATATTTCGGGATAATATAAAAATTCTATTTTCACAAGAAACTGTTACATTACATTTATTAAATATTGTGCAAATTTATGAAGGATCGTATCTGCATTTAACAATAATGTTTGTGAGTTCATATATTTTGTTTATTTTTGCTTTGTCTTTAACGGCTTGGATGAATTATTATCTTGATATTACTACAATTACTTCAACTCATTTGACAAATATCAGACATACTGGTTTATTCAATCGACAAGTGGCTGAACAATCTTTAACTAGAGTGCAGGACGTATCTTCAAGAATGCGGGGTTTATTGCAGACCTATTTCCGTTTTGGAACGGTTTATGTTGAAACTGCTGGCGAATCTCCTAATTTTAAAATGGTCAATATTCCCAGACCCCATAAAATTGCTAATACTATTATGGAGTTACACGAAGCTTTAATTAGAAAAACTAGAGAAGGCCCAGAAGAAGAAAAAGTTTATGAAAATAAAAATAGAGTTATTAAACAAAACGTTCCATCACAAATTGATGCGGTAGAAAAAGAACAAAAAACTCAAAAATATAGAAAAACTGATATAAATCAGGATCCTGATAATCAAGAATCATTAATAAAATTAGCAACTATCAGTAATAAAAACAATAATAAAGAATCCCATCAAGAAGGGGAATTGAAAGAAGGAACGGAAATAAAATTGTAAATGAAAAATTTAAAATATATAATTGGAGGGATTTTTTTATTGGTGATGTTTTTATCGCCAAAGGTTTTTGCTATTTCAAAACATGATATCGTCATTAATGAATTAATGTGGACTGGTTCCCTTGTTTCCAGTGCGGATGAATGGATAGAGTTAAAAAATATAACTGATAGCGATATTGATCTAACAGGTTGGAAATTAACAAGATTAAAAGATGGTCAAGAAATAGATATGATTGAAATATCTTCTGGAAGTATAGAATCTGGAGGGTATTTTTTAATTTCCAATAGTTCTGCCGATCATTCATTCACGAAAGGAGAATCAATACTTAATATTGAACCAGATTTGATTGATTCTGCAGTTTCTTTAACAAATAATAATTTACAAATAAAATTATACAATCAAAATGGTAATTTGATCGATACAGCTGGAAATGGTGAAAAACCTTTGGCAGGTAATAATGATAAAAAATATTCTATGGAAAGAAACGATTTAGTTGTTGATGGAACATTAGCTTCAAGTTGGCATACAGCTACCCAGCGAATAAATTTTGATTCAAATAGAGAAGAAAAAGGAACACCAAGATCAACCAATAGTCCATCAGTATTTAGTTCTCCCAGTAGTTATCCCGAATCAGTATCTAGATATATTACGCTCGTAGATTGTTTAGAAGCAGAGGTTTATGTTACTTATATTGTTGACGGAGATACTATTAATGTTGATTTAAATGGGGAAGATCAACGTATTCGACTTTTAGGAATCGATTCGCCAGAGTCAGCCAAATCTAGTGATTTTAAGGTTGATGAACCATATTATCGAGAAGCAAAAGAATTTGCCGAGTCAGAATTATTAGGGAAAACCATCAAATTACTTGTTTCATCTGATTCAAGTGAGCAATATGATAGTTACGATCGTCTATTGGCAGCAATAATAATTAACAATGAAATCTTTGATATTGATTCAATTAAACATGGTTTATCTAGAGCTTATTATTTATCAAACCCGCTTATAATATCATCAGCTTGGGAAAATGAAGAACAATTAGCTAAAAATAATCACTTAGGCATTTGGGAATATTTTGGTTTAAAATCAGATATCATTATTAATGAATTTATTCCTAATCCAGACGGTAAAGATTCGGAAAATGAATGGATCGAATTATATAATACTTCCAACCATTCAATTGATTTATCTAACTGGTTTTTAGATGATCGAGATGGTGGCAGTAATCCATATCTATTTCCAGATGGAACTATTATTTCTCCGAACGGATATTTAATAATTAAAATTACCGATTCTGGGATTGCTTTAAATAACAAAGGTGATTCGGTTCGTTTGTTTAATCCAAGTATTAGTTTGGTCGAGGAAGTAGTTTATAAAGAAATTGCAAAAGAGGGATGGAGTTATAATCGAGACAATGATGGAAATTGGTATTGGTATTTTGATCCAAGCCCAGGAGAGAAGAATAAAAGTTCAGTTGGCGGCTATGATGAATCTTGGCCAGAAAAACCGGCCGAAGTAGAAAATATTGCCCAAGCTAGAAAGTTACCTAATAAAACTTATACATTGGTTAAAGGTCAAGTAACAGTCAAGCCAGGAGTTTTATCCAGTCGTTATTTTTATATTCAAGATGATACGGCTGCAATCCAAATTTATTCATATTATAAACAATTCCCTGAACTGAATCTGGGTGATTATATTGAAGTTTATGGTCAACTGTCGGGGAAATATTATCGTCGATTAAAAATTAAAAATCTAAATTGGATTAAAATACTATCTATCAATAACAAAAGTCCACCAGCAAAAGAAATTACATCAAATGATGTTAATTATGATAATGAAGGATTACTCGTTGAGTTTATCGGGCGTGTTGTAAAATTGTCCGGTCAAATATTTTATTTAGAAGATGAGAACGGAAAAGTGAAAATTAGCATTCGTAAATCAGCTGGTTTTAAACGGCAAAAAATGAAACGAGGTGATATTATCAAAATCACCGGTATTATTTATTGTTCAAAATCCAGTTGTAGTATTTTACCAAGACAAATTGAAGATATTGAGATATTATACTCGTCCAAAAAATCTAAAAAGAAAAAGACAAAAAAACAAAGTAAAGTTCTTGCTAGTTTAGTTGGTTTCTCTCAAAGCGACAGTGGTGGATCAAAATTAGCAAATTTTTTATTATCAAATGTTTTGCATAATGTGTCAAATTTAAAGGATAAAATTAATCTATCACAAAAATTGATTCTTGTAGCTTTTTATATTATACTTATTACGACCGTATTATGTATAATATTGTTAGGAGAAATGATATGGAAGAAAAATTTATTACCAATTCAGCAGGGGAGACCTGCCAGTTAGCTAAGGAAATCCTTAAAAAATATAAAAATCATCATATATTTTTGCTAGAAGGTGAATTAGGAAGTGGCAAGACAACTTTTGTTCAAGGAATTGCCAAAGAGCTGGGGATTTCTGGAAAAATCCAATCCCCTACCTTTGTTTTGGAAAAAAGATATAATATTAAACATAAGATATATAATCAACTTATACATATTGATTTATATAGACTTAAAACATCAGATTGGACAGTTAGAGATCTTGCTGAAATTTTTTCCAATAAAGATTCTTTGGTAATTGTAGAGTGGTCTGACCGTTTAGGTAAATATAAACCAAACAAATATTTAAATATAGCATTTAAATATATAGATAAAAATTTAAGAAAAATAAAAATAAACACAAGTGGATAAATATGATTTTAGTAATTAATACCAATGGTATAAAACATTGTCTAGGTATCTACCAAACTGACACCTACGAGGTGTCAGAATCCGATCACCTCGCAGGTGAATCTTCTGATATGTACGAAAAGTGCTGGGAGGTTGTAAATAACAAGAGAAGAGATATATTGTGTGAGATTGATAAATTTCTCGAGAAAAATCAAATCAAACTATCAAACATCACAAAAATTGCAGTTTATCAGGGTCCCGGATCTTTTACATCTCTAAGAGTTGGTATTGCTATTGCCAATACTCTGGGCTGGTCATTAAATATCCCAGTAATTGGTGTAAAAGGCACAAAATATAATCAAGAATTATCAATTTTAGATATTATTATAAAATCAAAAAAAATCACTAGTATTAATAAATTATCACATTTTGATAAACCTGTTGAGCCCTATTATGAAACTAGTTTAAAATAATGTTTTAATGTATAATTAAATAAGCAAATACAAGCTGTATTTTTATATATAGTGGTATTATTTAAATCTAGCTGTTTTTGTTGTTCTGATACTGAAACAAGTTCAGCATGACATTACTTGGTTCAGAATCTCGAGATTCCCGAAATGAATTCGGGACAGGCTCTGAAATAAATTCAGTCCTGTTATATTATGTCAAGCCCTACTCTTTAACAACATAAGGTGTTTGTCTCTTTAAAACAGCGTAGATTCTGTAAATTAGTTTTCTTGACACAGCGCACATAGCAACTGTATATTTCTTTCCTT
>DAOVQR010000080.1 GCA_030628575.1 bacterium | reverse complement strand
ATTTTAGCATTTATTTCAGCAATTATAATTGCGATATTAATAAGTATAATAATTTAAATGATTAAAAAAATTTACAACAAAATTTTAGAATATATCAACACTGGCTGGTTGTTTTTATTAGTTGTGTGTATAGCATCAATTGCTATTTTTATCTTTAATCCTAAAAAGTTTGCTTATTTTCTTTATAGTTTTAGTAGTATTTTTCAACAAATCCTATCAGTGTTATTAATAGTTTTTATTGTTATTTTTATAATAAATTTATTAGTTGATAATAAAAAGATTATCAAATATCTTGGTCAAGAATCAGGAATAATAGGATGGATTATTGCCATATTTGCCGGAATTATCTCCACAGGTCCAATCTACGCCTGGTATCCAATGCTTGAAGATTTACAAAATAAAAAAGCCAGAACCGGTTTAATATGTACATTTTTATATAATCGCGCCATTAAAATTCCTTTGATGCCATTATTTGTATTTTATTTTGGCTGGCCAATATTAATTGTCATGACAATCTTGATGATAGTATTTTCAGTTATAAATGGGTTTGTATTAGAGTTAATAATAGGTAAAAATAACAATATTCAGAATGATTTTTAAGCAATAATTTTAAATTTTGAATTGTTGTTTTGCTCTTTGCTTTTTTAGTTTTGAGCTATAAATTATGGAGGACATTATGAAAATTGCTATTGCCGCAACTGACCAAGACAAAAATACGGCAGACATTTCCAATCGAGGAGGTCGAGCTCCTTATTATCATATTTATGATAATGATAAATTTGAAAAAGCGATTGGAAATCCATTCTCTCAAGGTGGAGGCGGAGCAGGAACTTCAGCTGCCAGAATGCTGGCAAAAGAAAAAGTTAATAAATTCTTTACTGGCGAAATTGGACCCAATATGGTTCAAGCACTTAACGATGAAAAGATAGAATTTGAACAAGTCCCAGAAACCCCAAACATAAACCAGTTTATGAAAGATAATATCAATAAATGAGCGATTTTCAACTTACTCATTACACGACTTACACACTTTGTACTACGTCATCCTGATACTGAAACAAGTTCAGCATGACATTATTTGATTCAGGATCTAGATTCCGTATCAGGATTTTATTCCTGAATCGAGTTCAGGACAGGCTCTGTACGGAATGACAACTGTGTAAGTCGTGTAATTATTAATTGCTAATTTGTTAATTATGATAAATTTTGTATGATAGTATATTATATGGTATAGTGAAATAGATGAAGATACTAAGAGTTGATCTGCATAATCCAAATCCCAAAGCTATTGCCGAAGCTGTGCAATGCCTCAGACGAGGTGGAATTTTGGTTTATCCAACTGACACTTGTTATGGATTAGGGGCAGATATGACCAATCCGATCTCCGTTGATAAAATCTACAAAATTAAAGAACGTCAAGATAAAAAACCCTTGTCAGTTATTATCAAAAACGTTAATCAATTAAAAAAATATGCTTTGGTTGATAATAATCAGGAAGCAATTTTAAGAAAATATCTACCTGGTCCTTTTACTTTTGTTTTACTTAGTTCTGATTATAAAACATTCAAACAATCGAGCATTGGCATAAGAATACCAGAATATAAAATAACCAGATTAATATCTGATAAATTTTATACTCCGTATGCTACTACCAGTGCCAATAAATCAGGATATGACCCTTGTTATAATCTAGATTGTATTTTAGCTCAATTTGAAAATGCTCAATATAAACCTAATTTGATTTTAGATGTAGGTGAATTACTAAAAAACCCACCGTCAACCGTGGTGGATTTGTCCCAATGGCCTCCGCATATCATTAGACAGGGAAGCGGAAAATTTGATTTTGAAGAAAAATAAAATCCCAGATCATAACAAACTGGGATATTTAAAAATATTCAAAATGACGGGGAAGTTTAATTCAGCGTGAAACCACTATATAATAATGTTACGTATTATATTATCTATATAATCTTGTCGTGTGTGTGTTCTAGGGATTCTTAATAAATTTTGTATTTCTTTTAGTTTTTCGAGAATAGTATTCGGCGTACTTTTTTGAGAAGAAATCGAATTTAATGAATCATATTCAATTCCATAACAACTATTAAAATGATCTTCTTTCAACCCTAACGCTTCTACAATTCTTGCCAGAGTTTTTTTCTCCGGCATTACTCTTCCTGACTCGATCTTTGAAACAAAAGATTGAGTAGCTTTCATTTTTTTAGCTAAATCCTCCTGAGTCAAACCTTTTTTTCTTCTCTCTCTTTTGATCTGTAAAGCAATATTTTGCTTTATTTTTTGCATTTTATCATTTAAAAACATATCAAATTTCCTTTCCTTCAATTTTTAGTCGGCTAAATTTAGTCAACTAAATTCTGAAGAAAAGTGAGGACTGACCTTAAATTATCAATGAACATTAAAATTAGTGTTTAATTATACAACAATTTAACGGATTTGTCAAGGGAAAATAAAAAAGTGGCTTGCCATGAGGCGCGTGGAGAGCTTTGCTCGAATATGCAACGAATGGTGCCAGGGGAGGGGATCGAACCCTCACGATCTTACGATCACGGGTTTTTGAGACCCGCTTGTCTACCAGTTCCAACACCCTGGCAAATTTAAAATAAGCTCAAAACTCAAATGTCAAATATCAAATGAGATCTTAAGTCCAAATATCAAAAAGTTTGACATTAATTCATTTGAACTTCAATTGACATTTGTAATTTGGATTTTGACATTAGATAAGTTTTATCTTTGATTTTTAGTTTTTAATTTTGAATTATGCTATACTAAATAATAGCAGAAAACAGTGGAAAAATCAATAAGTTTTGAGATTAAGTAAATAATATGACTTACGCACTTTGCACTACGTCATCCTGAACTTGTTTCAGGATCTAGATTGCGTATCCCCAGTAGTAGAACAAGTTCACTACGGGGCAGGCAGGATTTATTCCTGAATTGAGTTCAGGACATGCTCTGTACGGAATGATAACTGCGTGAGTAAGTCGTGTAAATAAGTAAAATAGATATTATCTCATTAGTGGTAGATCAGTGATAGATTTTAAAATCAGGGTTAATCTGTGTGTGACGACTACAGGGAGGAGCTAAATGTTTGATGAAGAACAAAAAGTACCAGTCAAAATAGAAAAAAAAGATGTAGAACAACTTTTTCAATCACCCCCTAAATCTAAAAGTTCAAAAATAGCTAAAGGAATTTTAAAATGGGGTGGATTATTAATTTTGATATTAATATTTGGTTTTGGACTAGTTAATGGGCCAGCGCTTTATAAGAATGCCAAATATTATGTTTATATAAATTTGTTGAACAAATCATATCCTAGTAAAGTTACTACTATTATTGTTTCAGCAGATCAAGCCAAAACTGGGGAAAATAATCATTTGATCATTCCTAGAATTGGTGTAAACAGCCCAGTTCAATGGAATATTGACCAAACTCAACTTAAAGATAAATTAAAAAATGGACTAGTACATCTAAATGGCAGTAATCTACCATCAGATCCATCGGGAAATGTTTTTATTATAGGACATTCATCTTATTATTGGTGGGTCAATAATCCAGCTGCCTCTGTTTTTTGTCTGCTGCATAATTTGCAAATTAACGATAAAATATTGCTTACTTACAATAACAACGGGTATGTTTATCAAATAAGCAGTATAGCGAATATGAAATCGGGTCAAATTGAAGTAGAAAAACCAAGCAATAAAAAACAATTAACATTAATGACCTATAGCCCAATGGGAACGTATTTAAATAAATTGCTGATTACTGCCAACTTCGTTAGTTCAACCCAACCTCAAATACCAATAAAGGATAAGGTTGATAGTGTGGAAAAATTTACTGAGGATAAGGCAGGTATCAGTCCAACACCAATAACTAGCCCGAGATCAACAGTATCTCCCACAACATCACCCTTACCAGCCAATACCAATCTTAAATTTTTGCCTGATACTAATTAATATAAATATATAACTATCTTTTTAAATTTATAATGTAATGAAACTAGAGAAATGATATAAATGTTATTAATCAAACCAAAATCTTTCAGCAATACAAAGGTCAATGGGTGGCTTTGTCTTTTGATGAAAAAAAAGTGATTATTAGTGCTAAAAATGCAAAAAAAGCATTCGAGAATACTAAAAACAAAGATTATAAAAAACCAATTTTAATGCGTGTACCTAAGAAAATTATTACTTACATCAGATCTAATCGTTGAGTTTTAGGATAAAAAAAGAAACGGGAAACGCAATGTTCCCGCTTTTATATTCTCGTCAAATTTCTTTATAACATTTGGCATAATATCAAAAATATGGGTCTAATTTGCTAATATTTGTTCAATCATTTTCTTTTTAATTTGTATTCTAAGTCCT
>DAOVQR010000083.1 GCA_030628575.1 bacterium | reverse complement strand
CCTTTAAGATACGTTACATTATTAAGTCGAAAATATAAATTGATTCTAGAGTTATATTTTACTTTAGAATTGCACATTTTACAACCAGAAGGAGGTGAGGTGTAAATAGTATTAATACAAATTTCAAATTATTTTACATTAATCATTAATATAAAAGGAGACATAATGGTAATAATTAGGTGTTATTTCCCAAGTATTTCATCAATCATTTGGGTTTTATTGTTGCTTTAAGACCTTATGGTTTGGATTTTTATCATTAAATGGGTATGATTTTAATGCTTTTATTTACAAACTCCTGTAATTAGAACTTTATTCATATGGTTCAATTATATCGCATTTAGGTTAAGAAAACGCCTAGAATTTACCATTATCCCTAAAAGGAGGAGAAGAATGGCTCGAAAGATTGAGTTCTTAAAAGGCCCAGATGGTAAAGATTGGGTTGGATTCGAGGGTTTCAATATCCTTGGCGAAAAAGAGATTTTTCTATGGGCGATGAACACGTCCGACAACATAGAAGAATGCAAACGTTTCTGCGGGTTCGTACTCTTGGATTACCAGATTGAATCAAAAATCGGGCCGGCAATTAACCGTAAGAAATCACTAGCCAATAGGTCGATCCATACCGTTTCAGGGATAAACGGGATTTATATCGAGTTAAAGCATCGGCATGGGTTTAACTTCATAATGACGTTAGACGCAGAGGAAATATTAAAAAAATGGAAATATTTGAAATATTATTAATGGGAAATATAATTTCCAACGTAGTGTCAAGAGAAGATTATTAAAAATAGGTTAATAATCTTCTTCTTTTTTACCCAAAACCGCAACCTACGAAGTTGCGGTTTTGGGTGCTTTTCTTCAGAGTCCTTTTTTTTATACCTAAAAACTGCTAAAATGTACTCATGAAATCATTTATGCAATCAAAAGAGTGGGAAGAATTTCAAAAAGCATACGGCCGTAGAGTTTGGCGTATAGAAAATCAGTTAGTGATTAAATATAATTTGCCATTAGGCAAAGGATATTTGTGTTCCTTTAGACCAGAATTAAATGGTGACAATTTAAAATCTTTTTTAAATCAATGTCGAGATATCGCCAAATCTGAAAACTGCATCTTTCTGCATTCAGAACCCCAAAATGAATTAGGAATTAGGAATTATGAATTAGGAATTGGGAAATCAAATTGTTTACAACCGAGACAAACTTTGATTCTTGATATCAGTAGATCTGAAGATGAAATACTAGAGCAGATGCATCAGAAGACCAGATATAATATCAGATTAGCTGAGAAAAAGGGAGTAAAAATAAGAATTTCTGATAATCCAAAAGATATAGATATTTTTTGGCGATTGGCTGAAAAAACAGCCAAACGATCAGGTTTTCATTTTCATATCAAAAAATATTATCAAAAAATGATGGAAGTATTAGGACAAAAGCACAAGATTTTGGATTTAATAATAGCTTATAAAGAAATGCAGAATTCAAAATTTCCTCCAATTCGGCGGGCAGGCAAAATTCAAAATGGTAATGAAAAATCTGAGATTCTTTTAGCTGCGATAATTGTTTTTTATAACGATCAACGTGCTATATATCTACACGGAGCATCAAATAATCAATATCGAAATTTAATGGCACCGCATTTGGCTCAATGGATTGCTATCAAACAGGCAAAAAAAAGAAGATGCACTGAATACGATTTTTGGGGGGTAAGCCCACTAAAACGGGAAATCCCAAATCCCAAATCCCAAATAACAAACAAATCCCAAATCCCAAATTCTAAAATTGAAAAATTAAATCATTTGAAATTGAATAAAAATTTAAAATTTAAAATTAAAAATTCTGGGCATTCTTGGAGTGGTATCACCAGATTTAAACTTGGTTTTGCGCCAAAAGGAAGATATGTTGAATTTCCAGATTGTTATGAAATTCCCTATCAAAAAGCAATGTATAATTTATATCAAAGCTATAAAAAAATTAGAGGAAAATAAAGAGTGTAAAGTGTAAAGCGAAAAATGTAAAACAACAGCGTAAAATTAAAAATATTTTAAATTTTGAATTGTTATTTTGAGTTTTTAGTTTTGATTTTTACGCTAATAGAAACAAATAAATTAAAGGATAAAATGCAGAAGATCAAGAATTATCTACGCGAAATTTTACCAAAGAGTGTAATTTTCTGGACTCATAAGGTTAGAGCTATAATGGCAACTATTTGGTATGGATTTCCAACTAATTCAATAAAGGTAATTGGGGTTACGGGAACTAATGGTAAGACCACCACTTGTCATATTATTTCTCATATTCTAGAAAAAGCTGGCTATAAAATTGGCATGGCGACAACAATTGATTTTAAGATTGGAGATAAAATAAGTCAGAATACTACTAAAATGACTACATTAAATCCATTTATTCTCCAGAGAAAATTATCAGAAATGGCAAAAGCAAAGTGCGATTATGCAATTATTGAAACAACTTCCCATGCCATTTCTCAATACCGTAATTGGGGCATCAAATATCACTCAGTGGTTTTAACAAATATAACTCACGATCATCTTGATTATCATAAAACATTTAAAAGTTACCGTGATATAAAAGTAAAGCTATTTGAGAATAATCCAAAGGTTTCTGTTATTAACCGAGATGATGAATCTTACCAATATTTTGAGGAAAAAGATACAAAAAAGAAATATCTTTATACGATTGATAACAGAGCCAGTGTAATGGCAAAAAAAATATTGTATCAATCAGATGGATCGTTGTTCACTCTGGTAACAGGCGAAGGTCAAATTCCAATTCATTCACCATTGCCGGGAAAGTTTAATATTTACAATGTATTAGCGGGAATTTGTGTTGGTATGGGGGAAAATATTCCATTGGAGAAAATAAAAGAAGCAATAGAAAATATGAAAAATGTTCCCGGCAGGATGGAAAAACTTGATTATGATCAGGATTTTACAGTAATCGTTGATTTTGCTCATACACCGGATGGATTAAAACAAGTTTTTGAGACAGTTAAGCCAGCAGTTTTGGGAAAACTTATTCATGTTGGCGGCGCAACAGGTAATAGAGACAAAACAAAAAGACCTCTTTTGGGAGCTATGGCTGGTAAATATGCCGATGTTGCAATTGTCACAAACGAAGATCCATATTCAGAAAACCCGCAAGCTATTATTGATGCTGTTGCGCATGGTGTCCCTCGCGGCGGCAAAGAGGGAAAATCAAAAGTTTTAGATAAAAACTTCCTTAAAATTTCTAATCGAAAATCAGCAATTTTAAAGGCCTTAAGAATGGCAAAAAAAGGAGATTTAGTATTAATTACTGGTAAAGGATGCGAAACCAAAATGGCAGTAGGAGATGATAAGTTTATTCCGTGGAGCGATAAGGAAATTGTGAAAGAAGCTTTATATAAAACAGATAAAACATAAAGGATTAATATGATTGATTTACAGAAAATTCAAAAAAAGATTTATCAGAATAAATTAGACAAAGGTTTTAATACAAAAGATGTAAATTTTGAATTTAATTTAACATATGGAGAACTTGCTGAAGCATTTGAGGCCTATCGCAAAAAATCTTCTAAAGTTGGTGAAGAATTGGCAGATATTGTGATTTATATTTTAGGATTAGCAGAGATATTAGGTGTAGATTTAGAGAAAGAGATATCAAACAAAGTTGAAATTAACAGAAAAAGAAAATATAACAAAGTAAAAGGTGTTTTTAACAAAGTAAAAGGAAATTAATTAGTGACTATTCGAGAAAATAAAAATTCGCGAAATAAACAATCCATTATCTTACTAATCGACGGGAATGCTTTGGTGCATCGGGCGTTTCATGGCATGCCGGAGTTAAAGACCAAAAAAGGACAGCTGGTTAATGCTGTTTATGGTTTTACTTCTGCCATATTATCATCCATTAAAGAATTTCAGCCCAAATATATTGTGGTGGCTTGGGATGTAGGGAAAAAGACATTTCGAACTGAAAAATATGCAGATTATAAAGCAACTCGCAAAAAAGCGCCGCAAGAACTTTATGATCAATTTCCTTTGACAAAAGAAGTATGCGAAACATTAAATATTCCTCAATTTGGAATCAAGAATTACGAAGCCGACGATATCATTGGAACCATAAGTTCCAAAATTTCCAATTTCCAATTTCCAATTTCCAATAAATTTTCAAATTCCAATGATAAAAATTCAAAATCTAAAATTCAAAATCTAAAATCTATAATTGTGACAGGAGATATGGATGCGCTTCAATTAGTTAATAATAATACGAACGTGTATTCAGTAAGTCGAGGCATTAAAAAAGCAATTT